>NZ_JADFUB010000009.1 GCF_018200315.1 Candidatus Shikimatogenerans silvanidophilus | reverse complement strand
TTTTAAAAATAGAAGAAATTAAATTATTTTTATTTTTTTGTATAGTTTTTTTTACTGGTTTAAAATTAAAAAATTTTTTTTTATTAAAAATTTTTTTATTTTTATTGGTAAATTTTATTGTTATAGGTATAGATGATATTAAATATTTTTTTTTAATAATATTATATATTTGTGTATTTAATTCTTTACTTTTTTTTTTATATACTTTTTGTAAAAAAAAATATATTTTTTTAATGTTTTTTTTATGATTTTCATTATCATAATTAATTTCATTAAAAATTGATATTTTGTTATTTAAACCAAAAAAATTTTTAAATTTTTCTTCTAATTTTTGTAATGATTTTTTTTTTTTTAAAAAATCATAATAAAAGTATTTTATTATATATAATATCATGTTATTTATATCTATATATAATTTTTTTTCAAATAAAGCATTTCTTCTTTTTGTATATATAATTTCTCTATGTTTATTCATTATATTATCGTATTGAAGTAAAAATTTTCTTGTACTAAAATTATTTTCTTCAATTTTTTTTTGTGCACTTTCTATATATTTTGTAATTAAAGGATGTTGAATATTATATACTTCTTTAAATATAAAATTTTCTAGTAATTTTATAATTTTATCAGATCCAAAAAATAATCTTATTAAATTATCCTCTAAAGAAATATAAAATTGAGATGTACCTGGATCTCCTTGTCTTCCTGATCTACCTTTTAATTGTAAATCTATTCTCCTTGATTCGTGTCTTTCAGTACCAATAATTGCTAAACCACCTAATTTTTTAACTTCATTAGAAATTTTAATATCAGTTCCTCTTCCAGCCATATTAGTTGCTATAGTTACAACTCCTATTTTTCCAGCTGAAGAAATTATTTTTGATTCTTCTTTATGAAATTTTGCATTTAAAACATTATGATTAATTCCTTTATTTTTTAACATTTTACTAATTAATTCTGATACTTCTACAGATGTTGTACCTACTAATACAGGTCTTTTTTTTATTTTAGATAAAAAAATAATATCTTGTATTATTTTATTATATTTATCTTTTTTTGTTTTAAAAAAAATATCTTTATAATCTTTTCTAATAACTGGTTTATTAGTAGGAATAGTAATAACATTTAAATTATATATTTTTAAAAATTCTGAAGATTCTGTTTTAGCAGTTCCAGTCATTCCAGATATTTTTTTATACATTCTAAAATAATTTTGTAAAGTAATAGTTGCAAGAGTTTTAGTATAAGGTTGTATTTCTACATTTTCTTTTGCTTCTATAGCTTGATGTAATCCATCAGAATATCTACGATCTTCTAATATTCTTCCTGTTTGTTCATCAATAATTTTTACTTTTTTATCAATAATAATATAATCTATATTTTTCTCAAAAAGAATATATGCTTTAAGTAATTTATTAATAAAATTAATATTTTCAGTTGTTTCTATGAAAAAAGATAATATTTCTTTTATTTTTTTTTTTTTATCTATATTAGATATATTTTTTTCTATTTTATTAATTTCTTTTAATATATTTGGTAATACAAAAAAATTTACATTATTAATTTCATAATTTTTATAAAAATTTTTATAAAATTCAGAATTTTTTAATTCTTTATTAAGAAAATGTATTCCTTTTTCAGTTAAATCAACATTTTTGTTTACTTCATCTATTATAAAATAAAGATTAAATTTTATTATTGTTAATCCTAAATTTTTATTTCGTAAATATATTGATTCAGAATTTTTTAAAATATTTCTAAAATATTTTTTTAATAATAATTTATTTAATGGTTTATATTTAGGATATCCATAAAATATTTCTAAAAGTTTTAATCCAATATATTCTTCTTTTTTTTTATCTTTATATATTTCTATTTTAAATTTTTTAATTTTTTTTTCAATTTCAATAAATTTATTATTAATATATTTTATTTGTAATTTTATTAATTTTTCTATTTTTTTATTTAAAAAAATTAATTTTTTTTTATTATTTTTTTTTATTTTACCAGTTTTTCCAGATAAAATTAAAGGAGTTCTAGCTTCGTCTATTAATACAGAATCTACTTCATCTATAATAGCATAATTTAATTCTTTTTGAACTATTTCATTTTTTGAATTAACCATATTATCACGTAAATAATCAAAACAAAATTCACTATTTGTTCCATAAGTAACATCTGCATTATAAGCATTTTTTCTTTCTATAGAATAAGGATTATATTGATTTATACAATCTACTGTAATTCCATGAAATTCAAGTATAGGAGACATCCACTCTTTATCTCTTTTAGATAAAAAATCATTTACTGTAACTATATGGACTCCTCTTCCAGTAAGAGAATTTAAATAAATTGGTAAGATTGAAACTAATGTTTTGCCTTCACCTGTTGCCATTTCTGCTATATTTCCTTCATGTAATACTATTCCACCAATTAATTGTACATCATAAGGTATCATATTCCATTTTATTGGTATACCATAAACTTCCCATGTTGTTTTCCAAATAGCAATATTTTTTTTATAATTTATTTTAATATAAGGTTTTGTTTCTGAAAAAAAAATATCATATTCTGTACAATTTACGGTAATAAAATCTTTTGAATAAAATCTTTTTGTAGTTTCTATTATAATAGCAAAAGCTTCTGTAAGAAGATTATTTAAAATTTCCTGTTCTTTTTTATAAATAGTTTTTTTAATAGTATTAATATCTGTATAAATATTTTTTTTTATATCAGTATTATGAGTATTTTTAATTTTTTTTTTTAAAATTTTTATTTTTTTAATTTCATTTTTTAAAAAATTTTGTATTTTTTTTTTAAAAAAAAAAGTTTTATTTCTTAAATCATCATTTGATAAGGATGAAAATAATAATAATTTTTCTTTAATTTTTTTTATTTTTTTAAAATTTAAAACTTTTTTATAGTTATTATTTTTTAATAATTTTTTTAATATTTTTAAAAAAAACATTAATATTATTTTTTTATATTATTTTTTTATACCTATTACCTACTTTACTTTACTATACCTATTAATTATACCTATTAATTAATAATTATTGACCTATTAATTAATAATTATTATTATTTTATTTTATTATTTTATTTACTATACATAAAACATAAAACATAATAAAATAATATAACATACCTATCCTATTAATTAATAATTAATATAATAGTTTATTTTATATACAAATTATATACATACAACTTATATACAACTTATATACAACTTATATACAACTTACAACATTAAAATTAAACACTTAAAATAAAAATAAAAAACACTTAACCTTAATACATTTAACATTAATTACCTAATTACTTACCCTACCCTTACCTATTTTATTTACCTAATTACTTACCTTACCTATTATCTATATTCTATATTACCTATAAAATTCTATATTACCTATAAAAAATTACCTATAAAAAAAATTATACTTTATTTAATATAAAATTAACATTATATAAAATTAACATTATAAAAAAAAAAATAAAAAAAATATTAAACCATGGTTTAAAATAAATTAAACCATGGTATAATAACTTAATTTATATATTAATATTAATTATATAGTATCGTCGTAACGTACTAGTATCGTCGTAACGTACTAAAATAAATATAAATATATCTACATCTTATCAACTAAAAATCTAAACATCAATTCAATAATCAATTTATATATCAACAATCAATCATAAATCAATTTATATCTATTACATCAACAATCAATTTATATCTTAATTACAAAAACATAAAAAAACTAACAAATTTATATATATCATCAATCCATTTCGTATTCATCTCTATTCCAATAAAAATCTTCATCATCTTTTGGATGATCATACCATATATCTTCTATAGAGTCGTAACGTTCTTCATTATTTAATTCTTGTAAATTTTCTATAACTTCTGCAGGTGCACCAATTCTTTTTGCAAAATTAATTAATTCTTCTTTTGAAGATGGCCAAGGTGCGTCAGATAAATAATAAGCTAATTCTAAATTCCAAGACATAATTATATAATATTAAAATTTTAATTAATATTAAAAATTTAAGTATAAATTAGCAAGATTTTTTTAAAATTAATGATAAAAAATATTATAAAATTTTTATAATTTTCTATATTGATTCAATAGTTTTTTTATAAAAATCTTCATTTTGTATATGAATATTTTCATATTCTTTTAAACCTGTCCCTGCTGGTATTTTATTACCTATAATTACATTTTCTTTTAAACCATTTAAATAATCAACTTGATTTTTTATAGCTGATTCTGCTAAAACTTTTGTTGTTTCTTGAAAAGAAGCTGATGAAATAAAAGATTTTGTTTGTAAAGAGGATTTTGTTACTCCTTGTAATATAGGTTTTGCAATAGCAGGAATAACATTTCTATATTTAATTTTTCTTTTTTTTTTATATTCTAAAAAAAAGTTTTCCTCTTCTAATTTAGATTTATTTATAATATCACCTTTTTTAAATTTTTTTGAATCACCTATATTTTCTATTATTATTTTTTTTAGTATTATTTCATTTTCTTTTTCAAAATCATCTTTATGTACAATACTACCTTCTAAAAATTTACTATCTCCCGCATCTATAATTTCTACTTTTTTCATCATTTGTTTTACAATTACTTCAAAATGTTTATCATTTATTTGTACTCCTTGTAATTTATATACTTCTTGTAGTTCATTTATTAAATATTTTTGAACAGCTCTAGGACCTTTGATATTTAAAATATCATTTGGAGTTATAGCACCCTCAGATAATGCAGTACCTGCTTTAATATAATCATTTTCTTGTACAATTATTTGCTTATAAAGTTTTACTAAATAAATTTTTTCTTTTCCAATTTTAGATTTAATAATAATTTCTCTATTTCCTCTTTTAATTTTTCCATATTTAACAATTCCATCTATTTCAGATACTATTGCTGGATTAGAAGTATTTCTAGCTTCAAATAATTCAGATAATCTTGGAAGACCTCCAGTAATATCTACAGATTGTGAAATTTTTCTTGGAACTTTTATTAAAGTTTGTCCAATTTTTACTTTTTCATTATTATTAACAAGTAAATGTGCACCTAATGGTAAATTATAAGATATTAATTCTTTTCCGTTTTCATCTAAAATTTTTAATATAGGAAATAATTTTTTATTTATTACATCATAAATAATTTTTTTACCTGTTTGTTCATCAATTTCTATAGAAACACCTTTTTCTATATTATCATAAAAAACTGTTCCAGAAAATTCTGATATAATTACTGCATTATAAGGATCCCATTCACAAATTAATGTTCCTTTTTCAACTTTTTGTTTTGAATCAACATATAAAACAGAACCATATGGAATATTATGATTCATAATTAATTTATTATCTTTTTCTCCAAATAATTTAAATTCATTATATCTAGATATAACTATTTTTTTTGTTTCATTATTTTCTTCATCAAAAATTTCTACTGTTTTTAAATCTTCTAAATCTACAATTCCAGAATTATTAGAAATAATTTTACTATATTTAGAAATATTACCTGCTGTACCTCCTACATGAAATGTTCGTAATGTTAATTGTGTTCCAGGTTCACCTATAGATTGTGCAGCTATAACACCTATTGCTTCTCCTATTTGTACAATTTCTCCATTTGATAAATTAATACCATAACATTTAATACAGTTTCCCATTTTACTTTCACAAGTAAGAGGAGATCTTACATAAATTTCTTTAATTTTATTTTTTTCTAAACAATTAGAAATTTTTTCAGTAATTAATTCTCCACTATAAACTAAAATATTATCATTATTATCATATACATCATTTAAAGAAAATCTTCCAATAATTCTATCATATATAGATTCTATTATTTCTTCATTTTTTTTTAAAGATTTTATTTTTATTCCTCTAATTGTTTTGCAATCTTCTTCTTTTATAATTACATCTTGCACAGCATCAACTAATCTTCTAGTTAAATATCCAGCATCTGCAGTTTTTAATGCAGTATCAGCTAATCCTTTTCTAGAACCATGTGTAGAAATGAAATATTCTAAAATAGTAAGACCAGTAAAAAAATTTGAAATAATAGGATTTTCTATAATTTCTCCTACAATTGAACTAATTTTTTGTGGTTTTGCCATTAAACCTCTCATTCCTGATAATTGTCTAATTTGCTCTTTTGATCCTCTTGCTCCAGAATCTAACATCATATAAACTGGATTAAAACCATCTTTATCTAATTTAATATTTTTCATTATTTCACTAGTAATCCTATTATTAGTCTTAGTCCATAAATTAATAATTTTTTGATATCTTTCATTATTAGTTATTAAACCTAAATTATAATTTTTTTTTATTTCATCTACTTTTTTTATTGTATTTTTTATTATTTTTTCTTTTTCATCAGTAACCATAATATTTCCTAATCCAAAAGATAATCCTCCTTTAAAAGAATGATAAAAACCTAATTCTTTAATATCATCTAAAAATTTTTCTGTTGTTGGAAAATCATTTAAAGTAAATATTTCTTTAATAATTTTTTTTAAAGATTTTTTAGTTAATAATTTATTAATGAATCCTATATTTTCTGGAACAAATTTATTAAATAAACATCTTCCTACAGTAGTAATAATATTTTTAATTTTTAAAATATTATTTTCTCTTATTTTTGTATTTATTTTAATATAAGAATGTAATTGTAAAATTTTTTGATCATATGCTATTTCTACTTCTTCTAAAGAACTAAAAATATTTTTTTCTACTTTATTATTGTATTTTTCTTTTGTTAGATAATATAATCCTAAAACCATATCTTGAGAAGGAACAGTTATAGGCAATCCATTAGCAGGATTTAAAATATTTTGAGAAGATAACATTAGTATTTTTGCTTCTAATATAGATTCTAAAGATAATGGTAAATGAACTGCCATTTGATCACCATCAAAATCTGCATTAAAAGCTGCACAAGATAAAGGATGTAGTTCTATAGCTTTTCCTTCTATTAAAATTGGTTGAAAAGCTTGAATTCCTAATCTATGTAAAGTTGGAGCTCTATTTAATAATACAGGATGTCCTTTTAAAATATTTTTTAATATATCCCATATAATTGGATTTTTTTTAAAAATAATTTTTTTTGCTGATTTTACTGTTTTAACAATTCCTCTTTCTATTAATTTTCTAATTATAAATGGTTTATATAGTTCTGCTGCTATATCTTTTGGTAATCCACATTCATGTAATTTCAAATGTGGACCAACTACAATAACTGATCTAGCAGAATAATCTACACGTTTTCCTAATAAATTTTGTCTAAATCGTCCTTGTTTTCCTTTTAAAGAATCAGAAATAGATTTTAATGTTCTATTAGAATCTGATTTAATTGATGATGATTTTTTTGAATTATCAAATAAATAATCTACAGATTCTTGTAACATTCTTTTTTCATTTCTTAATATTACTTCTGGAGCTTTAATTTCTATTAATTTTTTTAATCTATTATTTCTAATAATAACTCTTCTATATAAATCATTTAAATCTGAAGAAGCATATCTTCCTCCATCTAAAGGAACTAATGGTCTTAATTCTGGAGGAATAACAGCTATAATATTCATTATCATCCATGTAAGATCACTACCATTTTTTTTTCCTTCTATAAAAGATTCAATTATTTGTAATCGTTTTAAATATTCTATTTTTTTTTGTTTTGAATGTTCTTCTTTTTTAATATTATTTATTAATTTTTTTGATAAATATTCTAAATTAATTTTTTTCAATAAATATTTTAAACATTCTCCACCCATTTTAGCTATAAATTTATCAGGATGTTCATCTTTTAGTAAAAAATTATCTTTTGGTAAATTATCTAATATAGATAAATATTCTTCTTCACTTAAAAAATCCATTTCTTTTACATTTTTTACTATTCCTTTTTTAATAACAACATATTTTTCATAATATATTATACTATCTAATTTTTTAGATGTAATACCTAATAAATAAGCAATTTTATTAGGATAAGATCTAAAAAACCATATATGAACTATTGGTACAACTAAATTAATATGACCTATTCTTTTTCTTCTAACTCTTTTATCAATTATTTCTACTCCACATCTATCACATACAATTCCTTTATATCTTATTCTTTTATATTTTCCACATGAGCATTCATAATCTTTTATAGGTCCAAAAATTCTTTCACAAAATAACCCATCTTTTTCTGGTTTATGTGTTCTATAATTTATTGTTTCAGGTTTTAAAACTTCTCCATATGATTTTCTTAAAATTGATTCTGGAGAAGATATTTTTATAGTAATTTTATTAATTTTTTTTATTTTTTCCTCCATTAAAAAATATTTATTTTAATTTTATTAAAAAATATTTATTTTTTTATTTTATTATATTATTATTATTTTATATTTTTAATATTTTATTCTTCTAAATCCAAATCAATTCCTAATCCTGTTAATTCATTAGTTAATACATTAAATGATTCAGGAATACCTGGATTAGGTATTTCTTCTCCTTTTACAATAGCTTCATATGTCTTAGATCTTCCTATAACATCATCTGATTTAATAGTAATCATTTCACGTAAAATATTAGATGCTCCAAAAGCTTCTAAAGCCCAAACTTCCATTTCTCCAAATCTTTGTCCACCAAATTTAGATTTTCCACCTAAAGGTTGTTGTGTTATAAGTGAATATGGTCCTATAGATCTAGAATGAATTTTATCATCTACCATATGTCCTAATTTTAATAAATATATCATTCCAACAGTTATTTTTTGATCAAATTTTTCTCCAGTTTCTCCATCATATAAATAAGTATATCCATATTTTGGTATATTTGCTTTTTTAGCATATTCATTTATTATTTTTATAGATGCTCCTTCAAATATAGGAGTAGAAAATTTTAATCCTAAATTAAAACCAATCCAACCTAAAACTGTTTCATATATTTGTCCAACATTCATTCTAGATGGAACTCCTAATGGGTTTAAAATTACATCAATATGTTGTCCGTTTTCTAAAAAAGGCATATCTTCATCTTTAACTATTTTTGCAATTACACCTTTATTTCCATGTCTTCCTGCCATTTTATCTCCTACTTTTAATTTTCTTTTTTTTGCAATATATACTTTTGCAAGTTTTATAATACCATATGGTAATTCATCTCCTATTATTAAGTTATTTTTTTCTTTTTTATATAATTCATTTAATGAATTATATTTTTTTATATAATTATGTATTATATCACTAATTAATTCATTAATATTATAATTATTTGTCCAATTATATTCTGATATAGAATTATAATCTTTTATAGATTTTAATATTTTTTTAGAAAAAATTATTTTTTTATCAATAATAATTTCTTTTTTATCATTATAAACACCTATTGATTCTTTATTATTTAATAAAATATTTAATTTTTCTATTAAAATTGTATATAAATTTTTAAATTCTTGTTTATATTTTTTTTCTATTTTTTTTATTTTTATTTTATTTTCTAATCTAGATTTTTTATTTTTAATTTCTCTATAAAAAATTTTTCTATCTATTACAACTCCAAATAAAGAAGGATCTGCTCTTAAAGAAGAATCCTTTACATTACCTGCTTTTTCTCCAAAAATAGCTCTAAGAAGTTTTTCTTCTGGAGTAGGATCAGATTCATATTTTGGAGAAATTTTTCCTATAAGTATATCTCCTGGTTTAACTTCTGCACCTATTCTTATTATACCATTTTCATCTAAATTTTTAGTTGATTCTTCACTAACATTTGGTATATCATTAGTAAATTCTTCCATTCCTAATTTAGTTTCTCTTAATTCTAAAGAATATTCATCAATATGAATAGATGTAAAAAAATCATTTCTAATTACTCTTTCACTAATTACTATAGCATCTTCAAAATTATATCCTTTAAAAGGCATAAATGCAACAAGACAATTTTTTCCTAAAGCTAATTCTCCATTTTCAGTAGAATATCCTTGACATAAAACCTGTCCCTTATTAACTTTCATTCCTTTTTTTACAATTGGTTTTAAAGAAATACAGGTATTTTGATTTGTTTTTCTAAATTTTATTAAATTATAAGTTTTTATATCGTTATCAAAACTTATTAATTTTTCTATTTCATTTTTAAAATATTTTACAATAATTTTTTTAGAATCAACATATTCTATAACTCCATTTCCTTCTGCATTAATTAATATTCTAGAATATTTTGCAACTTCTTTTTCTAATCCAGTACCAACAATTGGAGCTTCTGGAATTAAAAGAGGAACTGACTGTCTCATCATATTAGAACCCATTAAAGCTCTATTAGCATCATCATGTTCTAAAAAAGGAATTAAAGAAGCAGAAATTGAAGCTATTTGATTTGTAAAAACATCTATATAATCAACTTTATTTGATTCAACTAAAGGAAAATCTCCGTCTTTTCTTGCAATTATTCTCTTTTCAATTATTTTTTGTTTATTAATATTAGAATTATTGTATGTAGCAATAATTTTTCCTTCTTCTTCTTCAGAACTTAAATAAATAGGATTAGAAAAATCTATTTTTCTATTATTTACTTTGTAATATGGAGTTTCTATAAATCCCATTTTATTTATTTTAGCATAACAACATAAAGAAGCAATTAATCCTATATTAGGACCTTCTGGAGTTTCTATAGGACATAACCTTCCATAATGTGAGTAATTAACATCTCTAACTTCAAATCCTGCTCTTTCTCTAGATAAACCTCCAGGACCTAAAGTAGAAAGTCTTCTTTTATGTGTTATTTCAGCTAAAGGATTAGTTTGATCCATAAATTGAGATAATTGACTTGTACCAAAAAATGAATTAATAACAGAAGATAAAAATTTTGAATTAATTAAATCTATAGGAGTAAATACTTCATTATCACGTACATTCATTTTTTCTCGTATATTTCTAACCATTCTTGATAATCCAATTGAAAATTGAGTATATAATTGTTCTCCTACTGTTCTTACTCTACGATTAGAAAGATGATCAATATCATCTACTTCTTTTTTTAAATTATATAATTTATTTAAATATTTAATTATATATATAATATCTTTTTTTGTTAATACTTGATTTTTTATATCAATATTTATTTTTAATCTTTTATTTAATCTATATCGTCCAACTTCTCCTAAACTATATCTACTTTCAGAAAAAAATAATTTTTCTATTAAATTTATTGCTGTTTCTTCATCTGGTGGATATATTCCTCTTAATTTTTTATAAATATATTTTAAAGCTTCTTTTTTAGAATTAGTTGTATCTTTTTGTAATGTATTATAAATAATTGAATAATATCTTTTTTTATTATTATTTAATAAATAAATATGTTTTACATTATTTTTTATAATTTTTTCTATATGTTCTTTTTCTAAAATTATATTTCTTTCTAAAATAACTTCTCCTGTATTTTCATCAACAAAATCTTCATTACATGTTTTTAATACTACTCTATCAGCTAATTTTTTACCTAATATTTTTTTTATGTTATTTTTATTAACTTCTATTTTTTCATATAAATTAAAAATTTTTAAAATATCTTTATCTTTTTCATAACCAATAGCTCTTAAAACAGTTGTTGTTGGTAGTTTTTTTTTTCTATCTATATATGTATACATAACATTATTTGTATCTGTAGAAAATTCAATCCAAGATCCTTTCAATGGAATAATTCTAGCAAAATATAATTTTGTACCATTAGTATGATAAACTTGTCCAAAAAATACACCAGGAGAACGATGTAATTGAGAAACAACAACCCTTTCTGCTCCATTAAAAATAAACCCACCAGATGGTGTCATATAAGGAAAATTTCCAAGATAAACATCTTGAAAAACTGTTTTAAAATCTTCATGTTCAGGATCAGTGCAATATAATTTTAATCTTGCTTTTAAAGCTATACTATAAGTTAATCCTCTTTCTATACATTCTTCAATAGAATATCTTGGAGGATCTATAAAATAATCAATAAATTCTAAAACAAAACTATTTCTAGTATCTGATATAGGAAAAAAATCCATAAAAACTTTAAATAAACCTTCTTTTTTTTTATTTTTTATATTTTCTAAGTTAAAAAAAGATTTAAAAGATTTTATTTGAATATCTAAAAAATCAGGATAATTTATTTTTTCATTATTATAATAAAAACTTATTCTAGTATTATTGTTATTATTATGTTCTTTTTGTATTTCTTTATTGTGTTTTTTTTTAATCAATTTTAAATAATTTTTAATAAATAATTTTTTTTATTTAATATTTAATTAAATTAAATTATTAATATTATATTTATAATTTATAAATATTATATTTATTTTATAATTTATAAAATATATAATTTATAAAATAAATAATTTTAATAAAAATAATAATAATTTTATAATTATTATATTTTATTATATTTTTATTATATTTTTGTAATTTTATTTTATTATAATTATTTATTTTTTATAATATTTATATTTTTTATAATATTTATAAATATTTAATAATATTTATATAATATATAATATTTAAAATATAATATTTAAATTTATTATAATATTATATTTTATTTATTTTATTATTTTAATTCTATTTCTGCTCCTAATTCTTCAAGTTTTTTTTTTAAATTTTCTGCTTCTTCTTTAGAAACATTATTTTTTAATATAGATCCAGGTGCTGTATCTACTAAATTTTTAGATTCAGTTAAACTTTTTCCTATTAAATCTTTAATACCTTTAATTACTTTTAATTTTGAATTTCCAGGAGAGTTTAAAACTACATTAAATATAGTTTTTTCTTCTTTTTTATTATTATTATTATTATTATTATTATTATTATTTTTTATTTCATTATTATGTTCTGATAATGAAATTGGAGAAATTCCATGTTTTTCTTTAAGTATTTTTTCTAAAAAAATAATATCTTTTACAGTCAAATTTATTAAATTTTCTGCTATTTTTTCTATTTTTTCCATATTTTCTATTTTTTCTTCCATAATATTTAAAAAATTTAACATTTTTTTTTTTAAGCTCTTTACATCTGCCATGTCTGCTGCAAGGTCCAAATCTGCACTTGGCACCTTTTATTCTAAGCTTGTTGAAAGTGGTAAGAAGAAGATGGTAGCTATAACAGCTCTAATGCGTAAAATTATAG
>NZ_JADFUB010000008.1 GCF_018200315.1 Candidatus Shikimatogenerans silvanidophilus | reverse complement strand
GATATTGTCCTGTACCCCCTGCATATGTGAAGGGGAGACCCCTTTGAGTCTTTTTCTGTTAATAGTTAAATTCATAGACTTAACCCATACCGGAACTCCGTAGAGAATTATGTGAATACATTATGATCAAAGGTTCTACATTTCGACTCCGAGGGTCTATCTATGTTGGACATTATGGCATTAAGGGCTTTAGCCGTTCTTTCTGTCTTTAAGCAGGAGTAGTTATTATGTTTTGACATACTTGATCTTTTGTCTAGAATAATGCCGAGGTATTTTACTTCACCTTCGGGTCTTATGGAGGAGTCACCAACTTCAAAGACAATTTTGATATTGATTCTTTTATTACCTAGAATTATAGCCTGAAATTTATTGCGATCCATTTGCAGTTCGTGCCTTTTCAGCAAAGAGTCAACCTTATAAGGTTTCGTTAACTAGGGTCGTTAGTTCATGTGGGTCTTTAGCTCTTACTGAAATTGCTAACTCATCAGCCTAGCACATTAATTTCACTTCTTTTGTTTCTAGGTCCATCTTTTTTATTTTTATCATTTTTATTATTATTTTTTTCATTTTTTTTTTTATATTTTTTTTGTTTTTCCATTTTATATTTTAATTTTAATAATTCATTTAATTCTCCTCCTAAAGTAGACCCTAATTTATTATATATACTAGAAGATTTATATTTAGATTTATTATTATATTTAGATTTATATTTAGATTTAGATTTATATTTAGATTTAGATTTATCTATAGTAGAATAATTATTATAATGATTTACAATAATTTTATTATCAATATTTTTATATTCTTTTATAGTAAATTTTTCTTTTTCTCCTATATTTTTTATATTATTATTTAATTTAGAATAAACTAATATAATGTTTTTTTCTTTATCTTCTAATAATATTTCTGAATAATCATTATCATTTTTTTTAATAATAGTACCAGTATATATTTCTCCTATATTAAATAGTTTTTTATAAAATTCAAAAGATTTTTTCTCTTTCATTAATTGTTTACAACCTAGTTTAATTCTATGATATTTATTATCTATTCCAATAACAATAACTTCTATTTTATCATTTTTATTAAATATTACATTTTTATTATTCCATGATAAATCTACATTTTTAATTAAACCTCTTATATTATAAGCTAATTCAACAAATAAACCAAAATTTGTAACTTTTTTTATTTTTACAATATGTTTAGACCCTATAATATATTTTTTTTCTATATAAATCCAAGGATCATTAGTTAATTGTTTAATACTTAAAGAAATTTTTCTTTCTTTTTTATCTATAGATAAAATAATTACTTCTACTTCTTGGCCTATTTTAACAAAATCTTGTGCTGATTGTAAATCAGAATACCAAGAAAGTTCACTTACATGTATTAAACCTTCTATTCCTGGACTAATTTCAACAAAAGCTCCATAATCTGATAAAACAGTTACTATTCCTTTAACTTTAGACCCAACTTTAATATTATTATTATCTAACGTAGTCCATGGATGAGGTGTTAATTGTTTTAATCCAAGTTGTACTCTATTTTTTTCTTTATCTATTACTAAAACTACTAAATTTATTATTTGATCTAATTTTAATACTTCAGATGGATGTTCTATTCTTTTCCAACTTATATCAGTTATATGAAGTAATGCATCTACACCACCTAAATCTATAAAAGCTCCATAATTAGTAATATTTTTTACTTTTCCTTCTACAACTTGTCCTTTTTCTAATTTAGAAATTAATTCTATTTTTTGTTCTTCTATATCTTTTTCAATTAATATTTTATGTGAAACAACTACATTTTTTGTTTTTTTATTAATTTTTACAATTTTTACTTCTATTGTTTTATTAATATAAATATCATAATTTTTTACTGGTTTTACATCAATATGAGATCCAGGTAAAAAACATTCTATATCAAAAACAACAACAATTAATCCACCTTTTGTTCTAGCAACAACTAATCCCATTACAATTTCTCCTAATTCATAATATTTATTAATTTTTTCCCAATTTTTTATAATTTTTGCTTGTTTATATGATAAAAGGCATTGTCCTCTATAATCTTTTTTTCTCAACATTACTTCTATTGTATCTCCTATTTTTAAATTATTAAATAATTTTTTACCTAATTCATTAGAAGAAATAACTCCTTCTGATTTAAAACCTATATCTACTATTACTTCTTTTTCAAATTTATTAATAATTTTTCCTTTATATATATTAAATTCTAGTATTTTTGGAATAGTTTTTATATATATATTTTTATATTCTTTTGATAAATAATTTTCTTTTCCTAATAATTCATATTTTTTAAACACATTTTTATTTAAATCTTGATCTTGATTATTTATAATAGAATTTTTTTCTTTAATAGATTTATTTAAATCTTGTTTATTTAAATCTTGATCTTGATTATTTATAATAGAATTTTTTTCTTTAATAGATTTATTTAAATCTTGTTTATTTAAATCTTGATCTTGATTATTTATAATAGAATTTTTTTCTTTAATAGATTTATTTAAATCTTGTTTATTTAAATCTTGATCTTGATTATTTATAATAGAATTTTTTTCTTTAATAGATTTATTTAAATCTTGTTTATTTAAATCTTGATCTTGATTATTTATAATAGAATTTTTTTCTTTAATAGATTTATTTAAATCTTGTTTATTTAAATCTTGATCTTGATATTCTGTATTATCTGTATTATTTGTATTATTATTTGTATTATCTGTATCTGTATTAGTATAATGTTTATCTTTATTATATAAATTATTATAATATTTATTATTATTATTATTATTATTATTATCAGATTTTATCATATCATATCATTTTTTTATTATTTATTTTTATTATTTATTATATTTTATTTTAATTAATTATTATATTTTTAATTTTTTTTTAATTATTATATTTTAATTTTTTTTATTTAATTATTTAATTTTTTTTAAAAAAATTAAAATTTTTTTTTAAAATTTAATATTTTTTAGAATTTAATATTTTTTTTTATTAATTAAAAAATTAAAATATATTTTTCCATATTTTCTAGTCATACAATAATTATTATGTTTATAAATAAAATTATTATTTTTTATAGAATTTTCTATAATTAAAAATCCATTATTAAATAAAAATGATAAACATTTTTCTAATAATTTTTGTAATTCTTCAAAAGAAATATTAAATGGAGGATCCATAAAAATTATATTATATTTTTTTTTATTTTTTTTTAAAAACAAAAAAACATCTGAACAAAACAAATTAATTTTATTTTTTATTTTAAACTTATTAGAAATAAAAAATATATTTTTTATTAAATTATAATTTATATCAACAGCGTCAACTTTATTTACTCCTCTTGAAATAAATTCATAACTTATATTTCCTGAACCACAAAAAAGATCTAAAACATTTAAATTTTCCCAAATAACATAATTATTTAAAATATTAAATAAACCTATTTTAGCTTTACTTGTTGTTATTTTTATAAAACAATTTTTTGGAATATTAAATATTCTTCCTTTTAAAAATCCATATGATATTTTAATATAATTCATAAATAGCGGAGAAGAGGGGATTCGAACCCCTAACACTTAAATTAAAGTGACATGATTTCCAATCATGAGCTTTATCCATTCAGCCACTTCTCCTAAATGTTATTATAACATTTTTCTTAATCTAGAAATAGGAATATTTAATTTTTCTCTATATTTAGAAACAGTTCTTCTAGCAATAGGATATCCATTTTTTTTTAGAATAATACATAATTCTTTATCAGTAAAAGGATTTTTTTTATTTTCTTTATTAATAATATTAATTAATACTTTTTTTATTGTAATTGTAGAAATTACTTTTCCTTTTTTATTAAAAATTTTTTCAGAGAAAAAATTTTTAATATTAAAAATTCCATATGGAGTAGAAATATATTTTTTATTTATAACACGAGATATTGTAGAAATATCTAATTTTACTAATTTTGATATATCTTTCATTGTCATTGGAATAATATTTTTTTCATCACCAGTTAAAAAAAATTTTTTTTGATAATTAATTATTTCATTTATAGATTTTAATAAAATTTTTTCTCTTTTTTTTATAGATTCTATAAAAAATTTTGCAGAATTAATTTTATTTTTAATAAAATAAGTAACATCTTTTTTTTTATATTTGTATAAAATTTTTAAATATAAATTTGAAATTTTTAAAGAAGGTATATATTTTTTATTTAAAATAATATCTAAAGTATTATTATCATTAATATATAAAAAAAAATCTGGAATAATTTGTTGTGTATTATTATTATCATAATAAATTTTTCCTGGTTTAGGATTTAATTTTTTTATAAAAAAAAAAGCATTTTTTATTTCTTCTTCATTAATATTAAAAAAATTTTTTATTTTTAATAATTTATTTTTTAAAAAAAAATCAAATTTTTTTTCTATAATTTTTTTAGTTAATTTAAGTAAATTAAAATTTTTTTTAATTTTTTTTTTAAATAAATTTTTAATTTGTAAAAGTAAACATTCTTGTAAATTTCTACATCCAATTCCTATAGGATATAATTTTTGTATATATTTTTTTAATATAAATTCTATTTTTTTTTTATTAGTTTTTATACCAAAAAAAAATAAAATATCATCTACTAATAAATCAATATTTCTTTTTAAATAACCATTTTCATCTAAATTTCCTAAAATAAATTTTGCTATTTCTAAATCTTTTTTTTTTAATTTAAAAAATAATAATTGATTAATTAAATATTCTTGAAAACTATAATTATAACTTAAATTTATAAAATTTTTTTTAAAATTTTTTTCATTTGAAAAATATTTATAATTTGAAAAATTATTATCATTTTTTATTTTTTCTTCATCATTAATTAATTCTTTTTTTTCTTCTATTTCTTTTTCTTTTGTTTCTTCTTCTAAAACAGGATTATTTTCTAATTCTTGTAAAATTCTTTTTTCAAAATCTAATAATGGTAATTGAATTAATTGCATTAATTGAATATGTTTAGGAGAAATTTTTATTTTTAATTTTTTATTTAAAATTTGTTTTAACATTAATAAAAATAATTTGGTGTTATAGGAAAAGGAATTACATCCCTTATATTATCCATTCCTGTTATAAATTGTACAAGACGATCAAAACCTAAACCAAATCCACTATGAGGTAAATTACCAAAAATTCTTGTTTCTAAATACCAATTTAATTTATTTATATTTATAGATTTTTTTTTAAAGTTATTTAATAAAACATCATATCTATCTTCTCTTTGAGAACCACCTATAATTTCTCCTATTTTTGGAAATAAAATATCTATAGCTCTAACAGTTTTTTCATCATTATTTAAAAACATGTAAAATGGTTTTATTTCTTTAGGATAATTATAAATAATTAAAGTATTTTTAAAATATTTCTCTACAAGAAATCGTTCATGTATAGATTGTAAATCTTCTCCCCAAGATATTGAAAAATTATTTTTTTTAAGAATGTTTATAGAATCAGTATAACTTATTTTTAAAAATTTATTTTTTAATATATTTTTTAATCTAAAAAAAAGATTTTCTTTTTTTTTTTCTTCTAATTTTTTTGATAAAAAGTTTAAATCATCTTCACAATTATTTATAATAAATTTTATAATTTTTTTTAAAAATTTTTCAGAAAAATCAATAATATCATCTAAATTAAAAAATGAAATTTCTGGTTCAATCATCCAAAATTCTGATAAATGTCTAAAAGTATTAGAATTTTCTCCACGAAAAACAGGCCCAAAAGTATAAACTTTTCCTAAAGATAATGCAGCAGCTTCAGCTTCTAATTGTCCAGAAACAGATAAATAACAATTATTTTTATTATTTTTATTGTTTATTACTTTTATCATATCTCCAGTTCCTTCTGAATTATTTTTTGTTATTATAGGAGTGTGAATATAAAAAAAATTTTTTTTATGAAAATAATTATGTATAAAAATTGATATATAATGTCTAATACGAGTAACAGCAGAAAAAAAATTAGTATAAAATCTTAAATGTAATTGTTCTCTAACTTTTTCTAAGTTATGTGTTTTTTTTTGTAAAATAGTTTTTTGTATATTATAAGGACTTGAATAAAAAAAAATTTTTTCACAAATAATTTCTATTTCTTTTTTATATTTTAATTGTTTTTTAACTACACCTATAATTGATACAGCAACATAATTACCAATATTTTTTTTATATTTTTTATATAAAATATCTGTAATTACTATTTGTAAATTTTTTATAGTAGATCCATCATTTAATATTAAAAATTTATTATTTCTAAAATATTTTATCCAACCTTTTATTATTACAGTTTTATTTAAAAAAAAAAATTTTTTATATATTAATTTTTTAATACTTATTTCTATCATACATATTTATTTTTTAATAATTATTTTAAAATACTATATATAAATAAAAATAAATATTTATTTAAATAATAACGTTTTTTTATAATAATAATATAAAATAAAACGTTATAACGTTAATATCACGTTTTTTTTTATAATAATATTTTTTTTTTTTTATTTATATAATATTTATCAACTTCTTTAATATATTTATCTGTTAAAAACTGAATTTTTTTTTCTAAATTTTTTATTTCATCTTTTGATGATTTAATTTTTTTTCTTAAAAAATTATTATTTTTTTTTCTAATTTCTCTTATTTTTATTTTAGTAAAATTAGCTTCTAATTTTAAATTATTTACTATTTTTATTCTTTTTTCTTTTGTTATTTTTGGAAATTTAACTATTATAAAATCTCCTTTATTAGTTACTGAAGCATCTATATTAGCGTCAATAATAGCTTTTTCTATACTAGAAAATAATTTAGGATCTTTTTCCCAAGGTTGTATTTTTACTGTTAAAAAATCTAATAAAATTAAACTAGAAATATTTAAAAGATAAACATTTCTATCACTTAAGAAAATTTTTTTAAAAATTGATTCATTAACTTTATCTATTCTATATTCTGAAAAAAATTTTTTTAATTTTTCTAAATGAAAAATCATATTTTTTTCACAATTATAAATTATATTTTTTAAATTCATTTATTTTATAATATATTTTATTATTTTATTATTTTATTATTTTATTATTTTATTATATATATTTTATTTTATTTATATTTTATTATTATTTATTTATATTATTATTTTATATTTTATTTTATAATTATATTTTAATTTTATTAATTATATTTATTAATTATATTTTAATTATATTTTAATTTTATTAATATTATTTATTAATTATTTATTATTTATTTTATTTAATTTATTTATTAATTTTTAATAAATAATTGTACCTATTTTTTCTCCACAAACAATTTTTTTAAGATTTCCTTTTTTATTTATATTAAAAATTATCATTTTAATATTATTTTCATGACCTAATGTAAATGCTGTTTGATCCATAAATTTTAATCCAATTTTATAAGCTTTTTTAAAAGAAATATTATTATAAATTTTTTTATATTTATTTTTATATATAATAGGATCAATATTATAAACACCATCTACTTTAGTTCCTTTTAAAATAATATCAGCATTAATTTCTAAACCTCTTATTATAGCAGCTGTATCTGTTGTAAAATAAGGTATTCCTATACCTGATGGAAAAATTACAACATTACCTTCTTTTAAATATTTAATTGATTTATTTATATTATATTTTTCTGATATTTGTCCAATAGACATAGGTGTTTGTAAAATAACCGTTATACCTAAATTTTCTAAAAAAGATTTTAAAGCTATACTATTAATTAATGTTGACATCATACCCATATAATCACCATATATCCTATTAATAAAATTAATTTTTAATCCTCTAAAAAAATTTCCTCCTCCAATTACAATAGCAACTTGAATTCCTATATTAACAATTTTTTTTATTTCTTCAGCATATCTATTTATATAAATTTTATCAATACCGAATTTTTTTTTACCCATTAAAGCTTCTCCACTCAATTTTAGTAATAAACGTTTATATTTATATTTCACTTAAAATTTTTTTTTATAAATATATTTTTTTATAAATATAATTAAAAATGTAAAATAAAATTAAATAAACATTATAAAAAAATTATATATAAAAAAGTGGTTTATATAAATTAAAAGTATTTAATACATTATTAATGTTAATTTTAATTATTTCATTAATAGGTAATGAAGAAATTTTAGAAATTTCTTTTATAATTTTTTTTAAAAAAAATGGTTCATTTCTTTTTCCTTTTACAGGAGATAAATAAGGACAATCTGTTTCTAAAATTATATTATTTAAATCAATTTTTTTAATAATTTTATACAAATTTTTATTATAAAATAATATTCCTCCAATACCTAATTTTAACCCAATTTTAATACTTCTTTTTGCTTGATCTATATTTCCTGTAAAACAATGTATTACACCACTTATAGAATTATAATTTTTTTCTAATATATCTAATACTATATCAATAGAATTTCTTGAATGTATAACAATAGGTAAATTTTTTTCTTTTGCAATTTCTATTTGAATTTTAAATATTTTTTTTTGTAAATTAATATTTTCTTTTGATTTTGAATTAAAAATATCAATTCCTATTTCTCCAATAGCAATAAATGGTCTTTTATTAACCATTTTTTTCATTATATCTATTTCTTTATAAATATTTTTAATATTAATATAATTAGGATGTATTCCAATCATAGAAAATAATATTTCTGGATACATAGTTTCTATATGTATAATATTTTTTAATGAAAAAATATTTAAAGATGGTAAAAAAAAATTACAAATATTTTCTTTTATAGCTCTAATAATAACATTACTTATATCTATATTATAAACTTCATCATATAAATGGGCATGTGTATCTATTATCATAATTATATTTAATTTTTACATTAATTTATTATATTTAATTTTTATTATTACATTAATTAAGTAAATAATTTTTTTTACGTATATGTATGATTATTGTTTTTATAGTAATGGAAAAATTTTACTTACTGGAGAATATATACTTCTAAAAGGTGCATTAGGATTGGCTTTACCAACAAAAAAAGGACAATTTTTATTAATAAAAAAATTAAATCATAATAAATATTTTTATTGGGTAAGTATTAATGAAAAAAAAGAAATTTTTTTTAAAGCATATTTTAATTTTTTTTCTTTAAATATTTTATATTGTAGTAATATAAAAATTGCATTATATATACAAAATATTTTAAAAATAATTAAAAAAATTAAACCATTTATTTTTAATATTGGATTAAAAATTAAAACTATACTAGAATTTCCTTTAAATTGGGGATTGGGGAGTAGTTCTACTTTAATTTGTAATATATCTAAATGGACAAAAATTAATCTATATTATTTGTTTAAAAAAATTTCTAATGGAAGTGGTTATGATGTTTATTGTTCTTTATATGGATCATCTTTATTATATAATTTAAAAAATAATAAACCTAATATTAATTTTATATATTTTAATCCTCCTTTTAAAAAAAAATTATATTTTATTTATTTAAATAAAAAAAAAAATACTGAAGAAGAAATTATTTTTTTTTTAAAAAAAAAAAATAACATTATTCCAATTGATTTATTTAATAATTTTACAAAAGAAATTTTAAAAACTAAAAAATTAAATATTTTTGAAAATGTTTTATTTCTTTATGAAAAAGAAATATCTAAAATTTTAAATATTAAATGTATTAAAGAAAAATATTTTAAAAATTATCAAGGAATAGTTAAAAGTTTAGGAGCTTGGGGAGGAGATTTTGCTTTAGTTTCTAAAAGAAAAGGAATGAAAAATTATTTTTATAAAAAAGGATATAATATTATAATTCCATTTGAAAAAATGATATTATAATATTATATAAAACTGTATTATAATTTATTAAAACCTGTATATGGAATTAAAACATCAGGTATATTAACTATCCATTTATCTTTATATTTTTCTAAATTATTTTCTAATAAAGCAATAATTAATCTAGGTAAAGCTAGAGAACTACCATTTAAAGTATGACAAAAAAAATTTTTATTATTTTTTTTATATTTTAAATTAAGTCTTCTTGATTGATATTCTGTACAATTACTAACTGAACTAACTTCTAACCATTTTTTTTGATATAAAGAATATACTTCAAAATCATATGTTTCATATGATGAAATACCTAAATTTTTATTACATAATTTAATTATTCTAAATTTAATTTTTAAAATATTTAAAATATTTTTTATATGATTTATCATTTCTTTTAACGCTATATTAGATAAATTATTTTTTGTAATTTGTATAATTTCTACTTTATCAAATTGATGAATTCTATTTAATCCTTTTACTTTAGATCCATAAGAACCTGCTTCTCTTCTAAAGCAAGAAGTATAAGTTGTATTTTTTATTGGTAAATATTTTTCTAATAAAATTTTATTTTGGTAATAATTTATTAATGGAACTTCTCCAGTAGGAATTAAATAAAGTTTTTCTTTTTTTAAAAAATACATTTGATTTTCTTTATCAGGAAATTGTCCTGTAGAAAAAACTGATTTTTCATTTACAAGATATGGAAAAGAAATTTCTTTATATCCACATTTAATATTCATATCTAAAAAAAATTGTATTAAACTTCTTTTTAATTTTGCTCCTTTTCCAATAAAAATTGGAAAACCAGAACCACTAATTTTTGATCCAATTTCAAAATCTAAAATATTAAGTTTTTTTCCTATTTCTAAATGTGAAAAATATTTTTTTTTATATGGATAAAAAAAATTTTTTTCATATATTATTTTATTTTCATTATAATTTTCATTTTCATTATAATTTTCATTTTCATTTCCAAATATATTTGGAAGTTTAATAATTTTATTAAAAATATTTAATTTTATTTTATTTAATTCTTCATTAAGTAATTTAATTTCTTTTTTATTTTTTTTAATTTTTTTTATATAAATATCTTTATAATTTTTATATTTATTATAAATTTTTTTAATTTTTAATTTTTTTTCTTTAATTATTTTTTTTTTTTTTTTTTTTTTCTAAATCAAAAAATAATATTTTATCAATTAAATGTAATTTATAAAAATTACGTTTTTTTAAAATATTTAAAATTTTTTCCTTATTTTTTCTAATAAATGAAATTGGTATCACCTAAATATTAATATTTTTTTTATTAAAATTAATTATTATGAATAATAAAAATAAATTAAATTTTATACAAGAAATAATTGAAAATGATTTAAAATTAGGATTTAAAAAAAAAAAATTAAAATTTCGTTTTCCACCTGAACCAAATGGATATTTACATATAGGACATGCAAAATCAATTTTTTTAAATTTTAATTTAGGAAAATATTATAACGTACCTGTTAATTTAAGATTTGATGATACAGATCCAAATAAAAATTATAAAAAATTTATTAAACCTATAAAAGAAGATATAAAATGGCTTGGTTTTAATTGGAAAAAAGAATGTTATTCTTCTGATTATTTTGAAAAATTGTATGATTTTGCAATTTATCTTATTAAAATAGGAAAAGCTTATGTTGATGATCAATCTCAAAAAATTATTAATGAACAAAGAAAAACTCCATTTATTAAAGGAATAAAAAGTATTTATAGAAATAGAAAAATAGAAGAAAATTTATTTTTATTTAATGAAATGAAAAAAGGAACTTTTAAAGAAGGATATTGTGTATTAAGAGCAAAAATAGATATGAATTCTCCTAATATGCACTTAAGAGATCCTATTATGTATAGAATTATTAAAAAATCACATTTTAAAACAAAAAATAAATGGAATATATATCCTACTTATGATTGGAGTCATGGTCAATGTGATTATATTGAAAAAATTTCTCATTCTATATGTTCAAATGAATTTGAAAATCATAAACCATTATATAATTGGTATATTAAAGAAATTAATAATATTAATAAAAAAAAAATTATTCCTAAACAATATGAATTTTCTAGATTAAATTTAACAAATACTATATTAAGTAAAAGAATATTAAATTTTTTAATAGAAAAAAAAATTATAAAAGGATGGGATGATCCTAGAATTTTAACTATTATTGGAATGAGGAGAAGAGGTTATCCTTCAGAATCTATTATAGATTTTTGTAAATTAATTGGACTTAATAAAAGAAATAATATTATTCCTTTTTATTTATTAGAAAATATTGTAAGAAAATATTTAAATAAAATATCTATTAAAGTAATGGTAGTAATAAATCCTTTAAAATTGGTTATAATTAATTATAATTATGATAAAACAGAATTGTTATATATAAAAAAAAATAAAAATAGAATAATTCCATTTTGTAAATATATATACATAGAAAAAAAAGATTTTTCTTTAAAAAAAAATTTTTTTCGTTTAAAAATTGGAAAAAAGGTAAGATTAAAAAATGCTTATATAATAAAAGCAATTTCTTATAAAAAAAATAAAAAAGGTAATTTTACAAAAGTTTATTGTAAATATTATCCAGATACTTTATCTGATAATAGTTTTTCTAATCTTAATATTGTTAAAAAAAAATTAAATAAAAAAAATAAAGTAAAAAGTACAATACATTGGGTTTCTACTAAAGAATATTTACCAATTAAAATAAGAATTTTTAAAAAATTATTTAATAAAAATATTTTAGATATTAATAATAAAGAAGAAATATTAAAAAATATTAATAAAAATTCTTTAAAAATTTATTCTGCTTATGCTGAACCATTTTTAAAAAAAGCAAAATTTATGTATAGATTTCAATTTAAAAGAATAGGATATTTTTGTTTGGATAAAGATAGTAAAATAAAAGAAAAAAAATTTATTTTTAATAAAATAGTTTCTTTAAAAGAAAAACAAAAATAAATAAAAAATAAATAATAATTAATAATATTAATATAATTATAAATTAATAATAAATAAAATAAATATAATAATAAATATAAATAAATATAAAATATTTATATAAATATAAAATATTTAATGATATTTTTTATAATATTATATAAAATTAAATAATAAATTAATAAAATTAAATAATATTATATAAAATTAAAATTTTATATAATGAGTAAAATTAAAATAAAATTTTTTTTAAAATTTTTTTTTTTTTTTTAAAACTTTTTTATTTTAATATTTTTTTTAATAATAATTTTTCAAATTATTTATTTAACAATTATTTATTTAACAATTTTAACAATAATAATAATTTATTAAATAAGTTTTTTAAATTTTTTAACTTAAATAATAATAATAATAATAATAATAATTTAAATAATTTAAATAATTTTAATAAAATAAATAAAATAATAAAAATAAAAAATAATAAAATAATAAAAAATAGTAAAATAATAGAAAATAAAGATAAAGAAAAAATTTTATTATTTTTAAATAAAAATTTTTTTGGAATATATACAAATAAAAAATATTCCTACATTGATATATATAATAATTCTAATATAAAAAAAATTGTTTATTTAAAAAAAAACAAAATTCTATTTTTAGAAAATATTAAATATGGAATAATTAAAATACATA
>NZ_JADFUB010000007.1 GCF_018200315.1 Candidatus Shikimatogenerans silvanidophilus | reverse complement strand
TACAGCACTAAATAAAATAATTAAACCATCTAATATACGAAGAGATCTTTCTACTTCTACAGTAAAATCAACATGACCAGGCGTATCAATAATATTAATTTTATAAATATTATTATTTAATTTCCAACTTAGAAAATATGGAATTGGTAAAAATAAAAAAATAGACGATTACCAATATGGTGGTGGATTTGGTATGGTTTTAAAAATTGAACCTATTTATAAATGTATTAATAAATTGAAAAAAAAAATTTTTTATGATGAAGTTATTTTTTTATCTCCAGATGGAGAAAAATTAAATCAGTTAATGGTTAATAATCTTTCTAAAAAGAAAAATTTAATTATTATTTGTGGTCATTATAAAGGAATAGATCAAAGAATAAGAGATAATTTAGTTACTAAAGAAATATCTATAGGAGATTATGTAATTTCTTGTGGGGAAATAGCTTCAATTGTATTAATAGATTCAATTATAAGAATTTTACCAGGAGTAATTAATAAAAAATCTTTTATAGATGATTCTATTCAAAATGGATTAAAAACATCTTATCCTATTTATACTAGACCTTATAAATATAAAAATTTGAAAGTACCAAATATTCTTATTTCTGGAAATCATAAAAAAATAAAAGAATGGAGAAATATACAATTATTAAAAAAAATTGAAAAAAATAATAAAAATAAAAAATAAAATAATATTAATAAAATATTAATAAAATATTAATAAATAATATAATAATTAAAATTTTAATTAATAATTAATTAAGTTAATAATTAATAATATGTAATTATATTTTTTCTCCCCATCTTAATTTAGCACTTCTTGATCTAGGATTATTTTTAATTTCTTCATTACTAGGATAAATAATTTTTTTTTTAGGAAGTTTAAAATTTATTTTTATTTTTCCAAAAAAATTTTTTTTATATTTTCCGTCAAATGAACCTGTTTTTAAAAAATTTTTTACAATTCTATCTTCTACAGAATGATATGATATAACTACAATTCTACCATTTTTTTCTAACATATCCATAGAATTATATAATAAATCTTTTAAACAATTAATTTCATCATTTACTTCAATTCGTATAGATTGAAAAATTTTAGAAAAAAATTTAATTTTTTTTTTAGAAAAAAATTTTTTTTTATTATTTTTTTTATTTTTATTAAATAATTTAATTATATCAAATGTTTTTTTAATATTATATCTTTCTTTTATTATATTTTTAGAAATATATTTTGAATTTTTTAAATCTCCATATTTATAAAAAATTTTATTTAATGAATTAAAAGAATAATTATCTATAATGTCTTTTGCAGTAAAATCTGAAAGTGTATTCATTCTCATATCTAATTCATTATTATATCTAATAGAAAATCCTCTATAATAAGAATCAAATTGATGATAAGATACACCAAGATCTACTAATATACCAGATATAGAAAAAATATTATATAAATTTAAAACATTTTTAATAAATCTGAAATTCTGATGAAATAATTTTAATCTTTTATCTGTAATATTATTATTTTTTATTGATTCTATGTCTTGATCAAATGAAAATAATTTTCCATCTTTGTTTATATTTTTTAATATTTTTTTAGAATGTCCTCCTCCTCCAAAAGTTGCATCTACATAAATTCCATTTTTTTTATTTATTAAATATTTTATACTT
This sequence comes from Candidatus Shikimatogenerans silvanidophilus, assembly GCF_018200315.1. GTDB lineage: Bacteria > Bacteroidota > Bacteroidia > Flavobacteriales > Blattabacteriaceae > Shikimatogenerans_A > Shikimatogenerans_A silvanidophilus. The sequence continues at coordinate 17,303 of NZ_JADFUB010000007.1, read as the reverse complement.
TCTTCTAATAAAACAGATTTATGTTTATGATATAATAACATAATAATATATAATAAAAATATAAAAAATATATAATAAAATTTATATAATTAATATTTAAATAATTTAAATTTATATATTTATTAATTATTTAATTATTAATTATTTAATTATTATTTAATTATTATTTAATTATTTATTATTAATTATTTATAATTTATTATATAAAATATAATTTTATAATTTATTATAAATAAATTATTATAAATAAATTTTAATTAAAATTTATTTATAAAAAAAAAATAAAAAAAATGAATAATATATTTAAAGAAAAATCATTATCTTTTTTAAAAAAATATTTAAAATCTTTTACTCCAAGTGGTTATGAGATAGAAGGACAAAGAATTTGGAAAAAATACTTACAAAATTATGTAGATGAAATTAAAATAGATAATTATGGAACTACTTTTGGTATAATTAATAATAAAGAAGATTATAAAATTATGATAGAAGCTCATGTTGATGAAGTTTCTTGGTCTGTTAAATACATATCAGAAGATGGATTAATATTTGTATCTAAAAATGGAGGAACAGATCATCTAATTGCTAATTCTAAAGAAGTAGAAATTTATACTGAAAAAGGAATTATACCAGGTGTTTTTGGAATTACAGCAATTCATACAAGAACTAAAGAAATACCTATAAAAGTAGAAGATTTATTTATTGATGTAGGAGCAAAAAATAAAAAAGAAGTTAAAAAATTAGGAATTAAAATAGGATGTAATATTTCTTATAAATACAATTTTAATATTTTAAATAAAAAATATTTAGTATCTAAAGCTTTAGATAATAAAATAGGAGGATTTATAATTGCGGAAGTAGCAAGAATAATTAAAAAAACTATTAATAAATTACCATATTCTCTTTATATAGTTAATTCAGTTCAAGAAGAAATAGGTTTAAGGGGAGCTAAAATGATAGCAAATAATATTAAACCTGATTTATCTATTATAATAGATGTATGTCCTGATACTACAACACCATTTATATCACAAAAAAAATATGGAAAAATAAAAAGTGGATTAGGACCTGTTATTACTTATTCTCCTGCAGTTCATAATAATTTTCGTGATTTTATGATTAAAATAGCTAATAAAAATAAAATTAAATTTCAAAAATTATTGTCATCAATATATACTGGAACAGATACAGATGTTATAGCTTATTCTAATTATGGAATTATTTCTTCTTTAATTTCAATTCCATTAAAATATCTTCATACTACAGTAGAAATGATTAATATGGATGATGTTAAAAATACTATATTTTTTTTAGTAAACATATTAAAAGAAATAAAATATAAACATAATTTCAAATATTCATTATAAATAATGTTTGCAATAATTAATTTAAATGGAATTCAATATAAAATTGAAAAAAATTCAATTTTATATGTAAATAGAATTTTAAAAAATGATGGAGAAATTTTTTCAATTAATAAATGTATTTGTTTTAAAAAAAAAGAAAAAATTTTAATAGGTAATCCATTTTTAAATTGTAATATTAAAATTAAAATTTTACAACATTTTAAAGGTAAAAAAATAATAATTTTTAAAAAAAAAAGAAGAAAGGGATATAAAGTAAAAAATGGACACAGACAAAATTTATCTAAAATACAAATATTAGATATTAAATTATAAATATATATTTAAAAAAAATAATTAAATAAAATATGGCTCATAAAAAAGGAGTAGGTAGTTCTAAAAATGGAAGGGATTCTTCAGGTAGAAGATTAGGAATTAAAATATTTTCTGGACAAATAGTTTATCCTGGAATGATAATTTTAAGACAAAGAGGAACTAAACATTTTCCAGGAATAAATGTAGGTATGGGAAAAGATCATACTTTATATGCTAAAAAAAAAGGAATAGTTTTTTTTAAAAAGAAAAAAAATAAATCATTTGTTAATGTTAATTAATATATAAAACTGGATAGCTCAGATAGGATAGAGCAATAGTTTCCTAAACTGTTTGTCGCGGGTTCGAATCCCGCTCCAGTTTCTTACTTTTTTATTAAATATTCTATTTTTTCTTTAAAATATTTAACTATATTGTTAATTTTTTTTTCAGTTAAATTTTTTTCTCCTTTTATATAAATATTAAATGTATATGATTTTTTATTTTTATATTTAATTTTATTTTCATAAATATATGATAAAATTATATTTTTTATTTTATTATTATATCTATCATTATATTTTTTCTTAATATAATGTATTAGATTTTTAATATATTCATATGATTTATTTTTTTCTAATAATATAGTAATATCTCTTTTAACATTAAGAAATTTATTAATATTTTTAATTTTTTTATTATTAATATTATTAATAATTTTTTTTAAATTTATTTCTGAATAAATAACAGTTTTTTTTATATTAAATAACTTTAATACATTTTTTTTAACATTACCTATTTCTAATAAAATATTATTTAAATTTTTAATATATAAACATTTTTCTAAATAAAAATGTGAATTTTCTATAAATTGTGAATAATTTTTTATGTTTAAATACAATAATATTTTTTCAATAATTCCTTTTATAAAAAAAAAAGAATCATTAAAATTATTATTGCTTTCCATAATAATTGATAATTTTTTTTTTTTTATAAATTTTTTTTTTTTTAAAAAAAAAACTTTTCCAAATTCAAAAAATTTATTTTCATTATTATTTCTTTTTATATTAAAAGAAATATTTTTTAACATTCCAAATAATAAATTAGTTCTTAAAAAATTATTATTTTTACTTTTTTCTGAATCTAAAATTTTAATAATTTTTTTTTTATTTATAAATTTTAAATAATTTTTATTATTTTGTATTGGAATATTGATAACTTCATAAAATCCATGTGAAATTAATATATTTATTAAAAAATTTTTTATTTTTTCTTCTATTAAAAAATTATTATCTAATTTTTTTGTTTTAAAAAACAAATTTTTTTTTGTTTTAAAAGAATTATATCCATATATTCTAAATATTTCTTCTATAATATCAATTTCTCTTGTTATATCATATCTATAAGTTGGAATATAAATTAAAATTTTATTATTTTTATTAAATATTAAAAAATCTAATAATTTTAAAATTTTATTAATAATTCTATTAGAAATAGTCTTTCCTATTAATTTATTTACTTTATTATAATAAAATAATATTTTTTTTTTTTTTAATTTATTAATATAATAATCAGTAAATTTAAATAAAATATTATTATTTATTTTTAATAATAAAAATAAAATTCTTTTTAATACAAAAAAAGATAAATTTGGATCTACGAATTTTTCAAATCTTAAAGATGATTCTGTTTTAATTTTATATTTTTTTGAAAAAAATCTTATTTTTTTTTCATTAAAAGAAGCACATTCTATAAAAATATTTTTATTTTTAATATTATTTTCTGTTGTATTATTATAATCTATATTACAAATTCCAGGAATAGATATAGGTTTATTATTATAATAAATTAAAAATTCTCCTTTATTAAGAATTATTTTTTTTTTTTTTAAAAAAATAATTTTTTCATTTTTTAATTCATAAAATTTTATATTATTATTTTTATTAAAATAATAATAATTTAAAGGATATCCTAATTCATTAATTACAAAATTAATAATATCAGTAATATTATTTTTAGGTTTTATATTAATTATTGATAAAAAATTTTTTATCCATTTAGGAATTATTAATTTATCAATATTATATAAATATAAACCAGAATATCTTCTTATATATTTATAAGAATTTTTTGAAAAAATTATATTATTTTTTTCAAAAAAAAAATTATCATTATATATAGATATTGGAAAAAAATCAATATTTGAATATTTTTTTATTTTTAAATAAGCATATATTTCTTTTGAAATATAATAATGTGATGTTAAATATCCTTTATCTGGAGATAAAGAAATTATAAAAATTTCATTATTTATAATTTTTTCTATTTCTATTCCAATATTGTTTAATATTTTTTCAATTTCTTTAAAACTAATTTCTGTTTTAAGATAGTACTTAATCCATTTATATGATATTATCATTATTATATTATTATTATATTATTATTATATTATTATTATATTATTGTAGTAATTTATTATTTACATTTTTTTAAAAAAATTTTATAATTAATATTTTTTTTAAAAAATTGGCATAATTAATATTTTTATTTTTTCATTTTTTTCTTTAATATCATTTTTTTCTTTAATAATAGGAATAATCATAATAATTTTATTTTTTTTAAAAAAAATAAAATAAAATTCTTTTTGAAAAATATGAGAAATAATATTTATAAATGATTTATAATTTAACTTAAATTCTATATTTTTATCTAATAAAATATCATTATTTTTATAATAATCTATATATTCATAAGCTTTTTTATTATTTTTATTATCTGATGTATAAATATTTATTTTTTCTTTTGAAAAAATAAAATGAATATTTTTATCTGAAAATAGAGATAATCTTTTAACTGAATAAAAAAATTCTTTTCTATTAATTTTAAATATATATTTTTTATTTTTAGGTATTATTTTTTTATAATTTGGAAATTTATCATTTATAATTCTAGATATAAAAATTTTATTTTTTAATAATATTTTAAAATTATTTTCATTATATTCTATTATAATTTTTTTATCATTAATATTTAATAAAATATTTTTTAATATCATTATAGGTCTCCTTGGAATAATTAATTCTAAATTATTATTTTCTTCAAAAAAATTATTTTCACAACAAATATTATAAGAATATTCTATTAAATTATATGAATCAGTACTAACAAAAATTATTTTATTTTTACATAATTTTATTAACATTCCATTAATAGATTGTCTAATATTATTTTTATTTATTAAAAAAAAAACTTGATTAATAGCATTTAACAAAATTTTTTTTGACAAAAAAAATTTTGTTAAATTTTTTAATTTATAAAATTTAGGATAGTTTAAAGAACTTTGAAATGGAATAGTATAATTACCTTTTTTTGAATTTATATTAATATATTTTTTTTCATTTTCTATTTTTAAAATAATATTATCATTAAAATATTTTAAAATATTTATTAAAATAAAAGGTGATATACAAAATGAAAAATTATCTTTAAATGAAAAATTATTATCTTTAATAATATTTTTAATTTTTATATAAGAGACAACAGTTGTTTCTAAATCAGAAGCAGTAATTATTAATTTATTATTTTTAATTTTTAATAAAAAAGTATTTAATATTGGAATATAATTTCCAAATTGAATTACTTTAAATAAATCTTTAAAATTATTTAACAATTCAATGCTAGATAATGAAATGTAAATACTCATAAACTAAAATTAGTGGCGTGAAGGGGATTTGAACCCCTAAACCTTCGGGTTATGAATCCGATGCTCTAACCAAATTAAGCTATCACGCCTTAAATATATTTATTAAAAAAAATTTATAAAATAATTAATACATAAAAAATTAATATATATAAAAAATAAATAATAAATATAAATTACATATACAAAATAAATAATAAATATAGTAATAATTAATATTAATTATATTAATATTTAATTCATTTAATTAATCATTTAATTCATTAATCATTATCATTTTTTTTAAAAAAAAAATAATAAATAATAATAATAATAAATAATAATAAAAGTATTAATGATATAATATTTTCAATTATTGTTAAATTTATTATATTAAAAGATGATAAAAATAATTTTAATCCAAGAATAAAAATAATAAAAAAATTAATTTTTTTTAAAAAATAAAATTTTGATACCAATATTATAATTTTATTAATAATAAATCTTATTAATAAAATACCAATAAAATTTCCAAATAATATTAAAATAATATTTTTAGATAAAGAAATACAAGATAAAACATTATCTATAGAAAAAGATAAATCTATTAATTCTATTAAAAAAACATTTAACCAAAAAGATTTTTTTTTATTATAAAACAAACCTTTGTTTTTTTCAAATAAAGTATTAACACTTATAAAAAGTAAGTAAATACCTCCTATAGTTTTTATCCACCAAATTTTCTCTATAATTTTATAAAAAAAACAAAAAAAAAATCTAAAAAAACAAGCTCCTATTATTCCATAGTTAAATATTTTTTTTCTTTCTTTTTTATTTTTTATTTTTTCTATAAAAGAAGAAATAATAATTGCATTATCTATTGATAATAAAATTTCTACTATAATAATATTTATTAGAGTTATAATAGATTTAAAAGGATTTATAAAAATATAAGATATTTGTTCTTCCAATGTTAATTTTTTTTAAAATTATTAATAAAATAAGTATTATTTATTTATTATCATTTATCATTATCCATTCATTGATAAAATAAATTCTTCATTATTTTTTGTATTAGATATTTTATTTTTTAAAAATTCAATAGCTTCAATTGAATTCATATCAGATAAATATTTTCTTAAAATAAACATTTTTTGTAAAATATTCTTATCTAATAATAAATCTTCTTTTCTAGTTCCAGATGATATTAAATCAATTGCTGGATAAATTCTTTTATTAGATATTCTTCTATCTAATTGTAATTCCATATTTCCTGTTCCTTTAAATTCTTCAAATATAACTTCATCCATTTTAGAACCAGTATCTATTAATGCAGTAGCTATAATAGTAAGAGATCCTCCATTTTCTATATTTCTAGCAGCTCCAAAAAATCTTTTTGGTTTATGCATAGCATTAGAATCTATTCCACCAGATAATACTTTTCCAGATGATGGAGAAACTGTATTAAATGCACGTGACATTCTTGTTAAAGAATCAACAACTATACAAACATCTTTATTAAATTCTACCATTTTTTTTGCTTTTTCATAAACAATATTAACAACTTTTACATGTTTTTCAGCTGGTTCATCAAATGTAGAAGAAATAACTTCAGCGTTAACATTTCTTTTCATATCTGTTACTTCTTCAGGTCTTTCATCTATTAATAAAATTATTAAATAAACTTCTGGATGATTATATGATATAGAATTTGCTATTTCTTTTAATAATGTAGTTTTTCCTGTTTTTGGAGGAGCCACAATCATTCCTCTTTGTCCTTTTCCAATTGGAACAAATAAATCAATTATTCTTGTAGATAAAGTAGAATTTTTACCTGATAAATTAAATTTTTCATTAGGAAAAATTGGTGTTAAACGTTCAAATACTTTTCTTTTTTTACTTAAATATGGATTCATACCATTAATTTCTATAATTTTAATTAAATAAAAATATTTTTTTGAATTTTTATTAGGTTTTATTTCTCCTATAATAGTATCTCCTGTTTTCAAACCAAATTTTATAATTAAATATTTAGAAACATAAACATCATATGAATTTGAAAGATAATTAAAATAAGAAGATCTTAAAAAACCATAATTTTTTTTTTTAAAAAAATAATTATATTTAGATTTAATTATTTCTAAAACTCCATTAAATTCAATTCTTACGTTTCTTACGTTTTTATAATAATTAAATATATTTTTATTAAAATTATTTTTTTTATTTTTTTTAATTAAAAAATTAATTTTATTTAATTTATTATTATTATTATTATTATTAAAATAATTTTTATTAAAATTATTAAATGATTTATAATTTTTTTTATTATTATTTAAATTTTTATTATTATTTAAATAATTATTATTTAATTTTCTTTTATTTAATTTTTTTATTATTAGTTCTATTAATTCTTTTTTTTTATATTTTTTTATATTTTTAATTTTTAAAAAAATTGCAAATTTTATAATTTCAAATAGTTTTTTATTTATTAATGAACTTAATAAAATATTATCGTCCATGATTTTTTTTATTTTTTAAGTAATTAATATTTTTGTATAATTAATTTTTTTATAATTAATCATAAAATGATTGATTATTAATATATTTTTGTACTTTTTATGTTATATGTATCTATTTTAATAGAAAAATAATAATAAAATTAATAATAAAATAATAATAAAATATTTATAAATTAAGTAATAATATTAATTATTTTTAAAAATTAATTAAATTTTTTTAAAAATAAAATTATGTTAATTAAATTAAAAATTAAATGAAAAATTTTTTAATTTTTATAAAAAAAAGTGAAAAAAGAATTAATAAAATAAATGATTTATTAAAAAATATTAATATAAATAATAATAAATATAAATATATAAAATTATATTCAGAATATAAAAAATTAAAAAAAATAATAGATTTATATAATTTATATAAAAAAAAAAAATAAATATTTATATGAAACTAATATTTTTATTTCAGAAGAAAAAGATAATAATTTACTAGATATGGCAAATATTGAAAAAAAAAATTTATTAAAAGATATTAAAAATATAAAAAATAATTTTAAAAAATTTTTTTTTTTAATAAATAAAAAAGATAATAAAAATTACATACCTGAAAATACTATTTTAGAAATAAGATCTGGAATAGGTGGAGATGAAGCATGTATTTTTGCAGAAGACATGTTTAAAATGTATACAATGTATTTTAAATATTCTGGATGGAAATTTGAAATATTGAATAATCAAATAGGAAATATAGGATATAAAGAAATTATTATAAGAATTTTTGGTAAACAAGCTTATGAAAATTTACAATTTGAATCAGGAGTTCATAGAGTTCAACGTATTCCTAAAACAGAATCTCAAGGTAGATTGCATACATCTGCTGTTACAATAGCGGTTTTACCAGAATTAGAAAAATTAAAAATTAAAATAAATTTTTCTGATATTAAAAGAGAAACTTTTAGATCTAGTGGAGCTGGTGGACAACATGTTAATAAAATAGAATCTGCTGTAAGATTAACACATATTCCTACTAAAATTTCAGTAGAATGTCAAGAAGAAAGATCTCAACATAAAAATTATGAAAAAGCATTAAATCTTTTACGTTATAAATTATATAAAATAAAATTAAAAAATATAGAAACTAAAAGATCTAATTTAAGAAAATTATTAATTTCTACTGGAGATAGATCAGTAAAAATTAGAACATATAATTATCCACAAAGAAGAATAACAGATCATAGAATAAATAAATCTTTATATAATTTAGATGATTTTATGAAAGGTAATATTCAAAAAATGATAGATCTATTAAAAAAAAATTTAAAAAATAAAAATAAAAATTAATAAAAACATATGTTATATGTTATTTTATGTTATATGTTGTTATATGTTATTTATTATATTAATTAAATAAACAAACATATAACATAACATACATAAAATACATACATACCTACACCTACCTACATATACATATTTATATTATAAAATTATAAAATAATAAAAATACATAAAATAAAACATATAATATATATTTAAAAAAATTTTAATATATATTTAAAATTTTAAAAATATAGATATTATTGTTTTTATTTTTTTTAAATAAAAAATTTAATTTTTATTTTTTATTATTTATAAATTTTAAAAATTTTGATCCTGGTTTAAATTTTACTACATTTTTTGCAGGAATTTTTATTTTTTCTCCTGTTTTAGGATTTACTCCATATCTTTCTTTTCTTTTATTAAAAAGAAAAGTTCCAAAATCTATAATAGATACTTTTTCTTTTTTTGAAATAGAATTAATTATTATTGATATAAAATTATCTAAAAAATTTTTTGTTATTGTTTTAGATATATCAGTTTTTTTCGATAAAATATTTATTAAATCTGTTTTTTTCATATTATTACAATTAGTCTATTAATTAATTTACATAGTATATTAATTAATTTACATATTTTTTAATCCATTTATTATATATTTTACTTTCATTTTTTTTTTACCTTCTATTTGAGCTTCTAAAATAGAAATAAATCCTTCTTTATTATATATTTTAATTTTAGTTTTATAAATAAAAAAAATACCAATTTTTTTATTATGTTTTTCAAATATAGCTTTTGCTTTGTATATTTTTATATATAATTTTTTTTTTTTGTTTTTAAAAATGTATATGCACATGGATATGGACTTAATCCACGTATTTTATTAATAATATTTATTAAAGAATCTTCCCAATTAATTAATCTATCTTTTTTTAATATTTTTGGAGCAAATTTTAATTTTTTATTTTCATTTTTATTAATATTATTTTTATTAATTAAAATAATATTTTTTTTGTTTTTTACTAATTCAATAGTTTTTATTATTAAATTAGAACTTTCAAAAGAAAGTTTTTTATATAATGAACCAAAATTATAATCATTTTTTATTTTAATTTCTTTTTGAAGAATAATATTTCCTTGATCTATTTTATCATTAATAAAAAATGTGGTAATTCCTGTTTTTTTTTCACCATTTATAATAACCCATTGAATTGGAGAAGGTCCTCTATAATTAGGTAATAAAGATGGATGAAGATTAATTGATCCTATTTTTGGTATTTCCCAAATTTTTTTTGGTAATTTTTTAAAAGAAATAACTATTTGTAAATCAATTTTTAAATATTTAATTTTATTAATATTAATATCTTCATAATATAAAATTGGAATATTATTTTTAATAGATATTTTTTTAATTTCTGATTTAAAAATTTTTTTTCCATGTTTAATAATTTTTTTTTCTTTATTTGTAATAATAGATACTATATTATAATTTAATTTAATCATTTTTTTTAATGATGGTACTCCAAAATTAGAATTTCCTATAAAAATAATTCTAGGATTAATAGTAAAAATCATAGTGGTCTCAGCTGGACTTGAACCAGCGACCCCCTGATTATGAGTCAGATGCTCTAACCAACTGAGCTATGAGACCATTGATACAATTTTTATGATTATTTTAAAAAATTATTTTTATTTTTTTTCTTAATAAAAAAAAATAATATTTCTAAATTATATTATATTAAATAAATTATATTCTATTAAAATTATATTCTATTAAATAAGATAATAAAAAATAATATAATAAAAATAATTATAATTAAAAATTTAAAAATTGTTAAATAATAAAATATAATAAATAAATTAAATAATAAAATATAATAAATAAAATATAATAAAATAAAATATAATAAAATAATTTTATGTATATAAATAATGTTTATTTTTTATGTATAAAATAATATGTATATAATGTTTATAAATGTAATGTTTATATATAATAATAAATAAATAATGAATAATTTATAAATGAATAATTTATATAAAGAAAGAAAAAAAATAAAAATAAAAAAAATTGAATCTTTAATTCTTAAAGAAATAAGTTTATTATTTACATATACATATAATAAAAATTTTTTTATAACTGTTAGTAAAGTTATTTTATCAAATGATTGTAAAATTGCAAAAATATATTTAATTTTTTTATATAAATCAACATATACAGAAGAAAAAAAAAAATTATTAATTAATATTTTTAGATCTAAAATTAATTATTATATAAATAATCTAAATAAAAAAATAAAAAATAAATTAAGAAAAATTCCTAATTTTTTTTTTTATTTAGATTATTAATTAAAATTTTGTTATTTATATTATTAATTAATTTTATTTAAAAAATTTAATTTTATTTATTTTTATTTATAATAATAAAAAATTATATGAAAAATAAAAAATTATATGAAAAAAAAAATTAGAGTTGAAGCTGTTAATATTTTTCCAATTATAAAAAATTTTCTTTATTCTGATAATGAAATTTTTTTAAGAGAAATGATATCTAATGCAAATGATGCATGTTTAAAGATGAAAACTATTTATAAAGATATTTATAAAGATAAATATGAAGAAAAATTTAAAGAAGAATTTAAAATTCAAGTAAAAATAAATAAAAAAGAAAAAACTATTCATATAATTGATAATGGTATTGGAATGGATAAAATTGAGATAGAAAAATATATTAATGAAATAGCTTTTTCTGGCGCTGAGGATTTTATAGAAAAATATAAATATAAAAGTGAAAATACTAAATCAATTATAGGACATTTTGGTTTGGGTTTTTATTCTTCTTTTATGGTATCAGATAAAGTAGAAATTTATACTAAATCTTATAAAGATGAATCAAAAGGGGTTTATTGGAAATGTGAAGGAGATCCTAATTTTTTTTTAAAAGAAATTGAAAAAAAAGAAAGAGGAACAGAAATTATTTTATATATTAATTCTTTAAATGAAGATTTTTTAGAAGAAAAAAAAATTATAAAAATATTAAATAAATATTGTAAATTTTTTAATATTAAAATTGAATTTTTAGGAAAAGAAAAAATAATTATTAATAATATATATCCTATTTGGATTAAGAAATCATCAGAATTACAAGATAATGATTATATAAAATTTTATAATAATTTATATTCACCAGATTCACCATTATTTTGGATTCATCTTAATATTGATCATCCTTTTAAATTAACTGGAATTATTTATTTTCCTAAAATAAATAATAATTTAATTTTTAATAAAAAAAGTAATATTAAATTATATCAAAATCAAGTATTTGTTACAGATAACTTAGATGGAATTGTTCCAGAATTTTTAACATTCTTATATGGTATTATAGATTCTACAGATATTCCATTAAATGTATCTCGTTCATCATTAAAAATTGATTCATCTATTAAAAAAATATCAAATTATATATTAAAAAAAGTTTGTGATAAATTAAAATTATTATTTAAAAATAATAGAAGTTTTTTTGAAAAAAAATGGGATAACATAAAAGTTATAATAGAATATGGAATTTTGAGTAATGATTTATTTTTTGAAGAATCTAAATATTTTTTTCTATTTAAAACAATAAATGAAAAATATTTTAATTTTATTGAATTTTATGAAAAAATTAAAGTAAAACAAATAGATAAATTTAATAAAATTATTTTTTTATATTGTACTAATCAAGAACAACAATATACTAATATACAATTAGCAAAAGAAAAAAATTATGAAATTATTATTTTAGATAGTCCTTTAACACATAATATAATTCATAAATTTGAATCTAAATATAAAAATATTTCTTTTTATAGAGTTGATTCAGATCATATTGATAATATTATTAAAAAAAATATTTCACAAAAATTAGAAATATCAAATGAAAAAAAAGAAAAAATTAAAAAAATTTTTGAAAATGAAATATTAGATAAAAAATTTACAATTCAAGTAGAAAATTTTGATAAAAAAACTGATCCTCTATTAATAACAACACCAGAATTAATTATAAGAATAAAAGAAATAAAAAAACAACAAAATGATACATCTACGTATTATGATAAAGAAAATTATAATTTATTAATTAATGCAAATCATAGTTTAATTAAAAAAATTGTAAATGAAGAAAATACAATAAAAAGAAAAATTTTAATTAATGAAGCTTTAAAATTAGCTATGTTATCACAAAATTTATTAAAAGGAAAAGAATTAAAATCTTTAATTAGTAAATATTTTGATAAATTAACATATTTAAATTAAAATATACTTATAATTAATTTATTAAATTAATTTATTATTAATTTATTATTAATTTATTATTAATTTATTATTAATTTATTAATTTATTTATTATAATTAATTTTTATTTATTATAATTAATTATAATTAATTATAATTAATTATAATTAATTTATTAATTAATTATTAATTATTAATTATTAATTATTAATATTAATTATTAATTATTTATTATTAATTAATAATAATTTTATTATTAATAATATATTAATAATATATTAATAATATATTAAATTAATAATAAATAAATAATAAAAAATAAATAATATAATAATAAAAAAAATAATGTTAATTAAAAAAAAAAAACATTAAATGATTTTTATTTTTTATATATAAAATCATTAAAAAATATTTATCCTAATATAAGAGAAATAAATAATATTTTTTTTCTTATAATAGAAAAAATTTTTCCTTATAATTATAAAAAAATTCAAAATTATATTAAAAATAAAAAAAAAGTAAATATAAATCTTTTAGAAAATGAAAAATTAAAAAAATATTTAATTTTTTTAAAAAAAAATGAGCCAATTCAATATATATTAAAAAAATCATATTTTTTAGGATATAATTTTTTTTTAGAAAAAGGAATATTTATTCCAAGATCAGAAACAGAAGAATTAGTTAATTGGTTAATAAAAAATAATAAAAATAAAAAAAATTTAAATATTTTGGATATAGGTACAGGATGTGGTTGTATTAGTATTTCTATAAAAAAAAAATTACATAATTCTAATAATATATATGCTATAGATATTTCTAAAAAATCTATTAATATTACATATAAAAATTCATTATACCATAATGTTAAAATTTTTCTTTATAAAGAAGATATTTTAAAAAAATCAGAAGATATTTTAAAAAAATCTTTTTTTTTTTCAAAAAAATTTGATATAATTATTAGTAATCCTCCATATATAACAAAAAATGAAAAAGAATTAATGCATCCTAATGTTTATCATTATGAACCAAATAAAGCTTTATTTGTTAATAATAACGATCCTATAATTTTTTATAAAAAAATAATTTATTTTTCTAAAAAAATATTAAAAGAAAATGGTAAACTTTATTTAGAAATAAATCCAATTTATAAAAAAAAAATAATTAATTATTTAAAATATTATAATACTAAAATAATTAAAATTAAAAAAGATTTTTATGAATTTTATAGAATGATAAAAATTATTTTTTAAATTATTTTTTTAAATGAAAATAAAAAAAATTAAAGAATTAATTTTTTATATTAAAATTAAAAAATTAATTATTTCTATTAAAAAAGAAATTAAAAATCATAATTATAAATATTATTATTTAAATGATCCTGATATATCAAATTTTGAATTTGATAAAAAATTAAAATTTTTAGAAAAATTAGAAAAAATTATTAATTATAAAAATAATTCTCCAACCATAGACATAGGAAATTTTATTTTTAATAATAGAAAAAAAAATCGTCATGATTATAAAATGTATTCTTTAAAAAATGCTTATTCTTTTAAAGAAATAAAAAATTGGGAAAAAAGTATTAAAAAAAAAATTAATAAATTTTCTTATACATGTGAATTAAAATATGATGGAATATCTATAAATTTAATTTATAATAATGGTAAATTAAAAGATGCTATTACAAGAGGAAATGGAATTATAGGAAATAGTGTAATTAATAATATTATTAATATACCATATATTCCAAAATTTATTAAAAATAAAACTAAAAATTTAAATTTTTTTGGAGAAATAATATTACCTATTTCTTCTTTTGAAAAAATTAATAATGAAAGAATAAAAAAAAATAAAAAACCATATTCTCATCCAAGAAATACAGTTAGTGGTACTATTATGATGAAAGATTATAAAATAGTAAAAAAAAGAAAATTATCTTGTTTTATTTATTCTATAAATGGTATAAAAAATGGTAAATCTCATTTTGAATTATTAAATTTAGCAAAAAAATTAGGTTTTAATGTTCCTAATCATACTATTAAATGTTATAAATTAAAAAACGTTTTTAATTTTATAGAATATTGGGAAAAAAATAGATTTTATTTACCATATATAATAGATGGTATTGTTATTAAAATAGATGAATTACATTTTCAAAAAAAATTAGGATATACTTCAAAATTTCCTAAATGGTCTATAGCTTTTAAATTTAATTCTAAAAAAAATTTTACTAAAATATTAGATATTGAATATAAAGTTGGAAAAATGGGAATAATTACCCCAATTGCAAAAGTACTCCCTATTATTATTTCTGGAACAAAAATTAGTAAAGTTTCTTTATATAATAAAAAAAATATTGATA
Organism: Candidatus Shikimatogenerans silvanidophilus; assembly: GCF_018200315.1. Lineage (GTDB taxonomy): Bacteria > Bacteroidota > Bacteroidia > Flavobacteriales > Blattabacteriaceae > Shikimatogenerans_A > Shikimatogenerans_A silvanidophilus. Next base: position 1,502 of record NZ_JADFUB010000007.1, on the reverse strand, counting down.
ATTTAAATATTTTTTTTAATGATACAATTATTATAGAAAAAAGAGGTGAAATTATTCCAAAAATAGTAGGAATTGATTTAAATAAAAGAAATCCAAAAGAAAAAAATATAAATTTTATTAAAAAATGTCCATCTTGTAAAAAAAAATTATTAAAAATAAATTCATTAATATATTGTTTAAATAAATGGAATTGTATTGATCAAATTATAGAAAAAATTTTTCATTTTTCTAAAAATATGAATATTTATTTATTAGGAAAAAAAAATATAGAAATTTTATGCAAAAATAATTTATTAAATAATGTGTATGATTTATATAATTTATATAAAAAAAAAGAAAAATTATTAAATATTATTAATAAAAATGAATTTTTTTTAAAAAAACTTTTTTTTTATATTGAAAATTCAAAAAATCAGCCTTTTGAAAAAGTTTTATATTCTTTATGTATTAAAGGTATAGGAATAGAATCATCTAAAAAAATAGTAAATTGTTTTGAAAAAATAGAAAATATTTTATTTTTTTTAAAAAAAAAAATACCAACATATTTTTTAAAAAAAATTGGAAAAAAAAATTGTAAAAACATTATAGAATTTTTATCAGAAAAAAAAAATTTAAATATTATACAAAAACTTAAAAAAATTGGATTAAAATTTAAAAAATAAATATAAAATTATATATATAAATAAATATTATATAAAATTATATATATATTTAATTATATATATATATTTAATTATATATATATATTTAATTATATATTTAATTATATATTTAATTATATATATATTTATTTATATTTATTATTTATTTATTATTATTTAATTATTACTAAATAAATGTTATTAATAACTGTTTATTATTTAATTTTTATTATTTAATTATTACTAACTGTTAATTTTTTTCTTTTTTTTTTTCTTCTTCTATATAAAATTTTTTTTCCACTTTTTTTATTATTTCTTTTAATGAAACCATGTTTTTTTAATTTTCTTTTTTTAGAAGGATGAAAAGTTCTTTTCATATTTATTATTTATTTAATGTTATGTATTATTATATTTTTTAATTTATAAATGTAATGTATTTATATTAATTTAATATGATATGTTAGTTATGTATTATTAAATATATTGTATGTAATGTTTAAATATATTTAATTTAATAATGTTTAAATATATTAATGTTTAAATAATATATTTAAAGTAATGTATTATATATTAAATTTTTTTAATAATTTTTTAAAAATATATTTTTTTTAATTTTTATTTTTTTTTTTATTTAAAATATAATTAAAAGTTAATTAGGGAGTATATTAATAATTTATTTTAGTTTTAATTTTTGTGAAAATAGAAATAAAATTTATTTTTAAAATATTTTTTGTTTAGTATTTAGTGGGGGGGTAAGTAGTGGGTGGGGGTGGGGGAGGAAGAAGAAGAAATGATCCTGTAAATTATATTGAGTGTTTTTCTTATTGAGAGGGGGAAATTTTAGCTCTAATATCTTTTCAG
>NZ_JADFUB010000006.1:7500-20656 GCF_018200315.1 Candidatus Shikimatogenerans silvanidophilus | reverse complement strand
TATTTTTTATTTATTTTAATTATTTTTATTTATTTATATTTTTATATTTATATTTATATATTTTTATTTAATTTTTTTTTATTATTTTTATATTTAATATTTTTAATAATTTTAAATAATTTAATAATTGAATTATTTTTTAATAATAAAAAAGTATTTTTAAATGTTAATTGAAATTTAAATATTAAATATTGTATTAATTCTTTTTTAGATTTTAAAATTATCAATTCTTTAATTTTATCATTTCCAATAAAAAATTCTTCATTTACATAAGCACCTTTTAAAATAGGCATTTTAATATTATTTTTTTTTCTAAAAAAATAAATAATTTTTGATGGATTATTTTCTTCTTTTTCATTTATAACAATTCCTGTATTATTACATAATAAATTAATAAATGGATAAAAAATTTTTTTATTTATTGCATCACCTTCTATTGCTTTTTTAATAAAAGAATTTTTTACTATTTTTAATTTAATTTTAAAATTAAAAAAATCTTTTCTTAAATTAAAAATCTGTTCAGAATTCATTCCATATATATTTATTAGATAAATAATTTTTTTTTTTTTTAATAAATCAGTTAAATTATTTATAATTTTTTCTTTTTCTTTTTTAATCATTTTATTTTTTAATAATATAATTTTAATAATATAAAAATATAAATTAAAGTAAAATATTATTAGTAAAATATTATTGTAAAATAAATTATTAAAATATTTTATTTATTAATTTTAATTAAATATTTTTTTATTAATTTTAATACTTTTACTCATTGTACTTGAAATAAAAATAGATTTTATATATTCTCCTTTTATAGAATTAGGTTTTATTTTTTTTATCTCATATATAAATTCTAAAAAATTTTTTTCTAAATTTTCTATAGAAAAAGAAATTTTTCCTATTACAGAATGAATAATACCATAACGATCTGTTTTAAAATTTATTTTTCCTTTTTTAATATCTAATATAGTTTGTTCTGGATTAATAGAAACTGTACCATTTTTTGGATTAGGCATTAAACCTTTAGGTCCTAAAATTTTTCCTAAATTTCCTATTTTACTCATTAAAGATGGTATAGTAACTAAAACATCAAAATCTTTCCATCCATTTTTTATTTTATTTATATATTTTTCAAAACCAACATAATCTGAACCAGCTTTAATTACATCAGTTTCTTTTTCTGGAGTAACAATTGATAAAATTTTTATTTTTTTTCCTGTTCCATAAGGTAATTGTACACAACCTCTGATAATTTGATCAGGTTTATCATTATTTATTCCTAATTTTAATACAATATTTATAGAAGAATCAAATTTAACAAAAGTAATTTTTTTAATTATTTTTAATGCTGATTTTATATCATATATTTTTTCAAAATCAAAATTTTTATAAAATTTTTTTTGATTTTTACTAATTTTTTTTTTTTTTAAAAACATATAAATTATAAATAATTATTTAAATATTTCAATTCCCATTGATTTAGCTGTACCATATATCATAGATATAGCAGATTTTAAATTAAAACAATTTAAATCATGCATTTTTTTTTTTGCTATTTCTTTTATTTGTTCGTAACTAATTTTTCCTATTTTAATTTTATTTGGTTCTTTTGATCCTTTATCTAATTTTAATATTTTTAATAATTGATAACTAATTGGTTCAGTTTTAATAATAAAATCAAAAGATTTATCTTCATATAGATAAATTATTACTGGACAAATTTTTCCTGTATAATTTTTAGTTTTTTCATTATATTTTTTACAAAAATCAATAATATTTATTCCAGAACTACCTAATATAGGACCAATAGGAGGAGCTGGATTAGCTAAACCTCCTTTTATATTTTTAATTTTAATTTTTTTTATAATTTTTTTCATATTAAATTATTTTTTCAATTTGAGAAAAATCTAATTCTAATGGAGTTTTTCTTCCAAATATTAATACAGATAATTCTAATTTTTTTTTTTCTTCATTTATTTTTTCTATTGTACCATTAAATCCATTAAATGGACCATCTATAATTTTTATTTGTTCTCCAACAATGAAATTAATAATTGTTTTTTCGCTATTATTAGATAATTCATAAATTTTTTTTTTAATATTTTCAATTTCTTTTTTATTTATTTCTATAGGTAAACCCTTTTTTTCATTTAATAAAAAATTAATTACTCCATTAATATTCTTAATTTTTTGTAAAATTATATTTTCTAATTTTAATTCAATCATAATATATCCTGGATAATATAATTGTTTAATTTTAATTTTTTTTCCTTTTTTTATTTTAAAAAATTTTCTTATTGGAATTAAAAGTTCTCCTATATTATTTGGATAATGTTTTTTAATTTCTTTTTCAATAGAATTTTTTATTTTATTTTCTTTTCCACTAATAATTCTTAATATATACCATTTTTTTTCCACTATATTTAATATTTAATTATTATATATTTATTTTTATTATATATTTATTTTATATATTTAAAATATTTTTTATTTATAAAAAAAATGTTTTTATAACATAAAATTATTATAAAAAATTATAATAAATATTATATATTTCTCCTATAAAATTATCAATTAAAAAAAAAAATATTAATAATAATAATATTAATAAAAATATTAAAAAAGTATATTTTTTTAATTTATTACATTTAATCCAATAAATTTCGTAAATAAAAATATTAATAATTTCTTTAAATGTTATTAATAATTTATTAATTAGTATTGTTAATTTATTAATTATTTTTTTAATTTTTGTTTTTAATTTATTATTAATAATTATTTTAATTAATTTAATTAAGCACGGATGGTAAGATTCGAACTTACGACCCTCGGTTTTGGAGACCGATGCTCTACCAACTGAGCTACACCCGTTCGTTATTTAATAATATTTCGTTATATAATATTTTCGTTATATATATTCGTTTTATATATTATATTATTCGTTTTTAATATTTAATTTAATATTTTAGTTACTTGTCCAGCTCCTACTGTTTTTCCTCCTTCCCTAACAGCAAATCTTAAACCTTTATTTAAAGCAACTGGTTGATGTAATACTACATCTACAGATACATTATCTCCTGGCATAACCATTTCTATTCCTTTTTTTAAATTTACTTCTCCAGTAACATCTGTTGTCCTAAAATAAAATTGAGGTCTATATTTATTATGAAATGGAGTATGTCTACCTCCTTCTTCTTTTTTTAAAATATAAATTTCTGCAGAAAATTTATTATGAGGAGTAATAGTATCTTTTTTAGAAATTACCATTCCTCTTCTAACTTGTTCTTTATTAATTCCTCTTAATAATAATCCAACATTATCACCTGCTTGAGCATAATCTAAAATTTTTCTATGCATTTCAATTCCTGTTACAGTAGATGTTAATTTTTTTTTACTCATTCCTACTATATCAATTAATTCACCAGTTTTACAAATACCTCTTTCTACTCTTCCTGTACAAACTGTACCTCTTCCTGTAATTGTAAAAACATCTTCTACAGGTAATAAAAAAGGTTTATCTATATCTCTTATTGGATCAGGCATAAAATCATCTATTGATTTTAATAAATTATGTATAGATTCTACCCATTTTTTATCTCCGTTTAATGCACCTAAAGCAGATCCTTTAATAATAGGAATATTATCACCATCATAACCATATTTAGAAAATAATTCTCTAATTTCCATTTCTACTAAATCAACTATTTCTTTATCTTCTACTAAATCTACTTTATTCATAAAAGAAACAAATGATGGAATATTAACTTGACGACCTAGTAAAACATGTTCTCTTGTTTGCGGCATTATTCCATCTGTAGCTGCAACTACTAAAATAGCTCCATCCATTTGTGCAGCTCCAGTTACCATATTTTTAATATAATCAGCATGTCCAGGACAATCAACATGTGTGTAATGCCTTTTTTTACTTTGATATTCTACATGAGAAGTATTAATGGTAATTCCTCTTTCTTTTTCTTCTGGAGCATTATCTATTTGATCAAATCTTTTAATTTCTGCTAATCCTTGTTCTGATAAAACTTTAGTTAAAGCAGCAGTAAGAGTTGTTTTTCCATGATCTACGTGGCCTATAGTTCCAATTGTAAAATTAGGTTTATCTCTTTTAAATTTTTCCTTTGCCATTATTTTTTTTTATTAAAATTTACGAATAAAATTTACGAGCCAAAGACGGGAATTGAACCCGTGACATCTTCCATACCAAGGAAGTACTCTACCACTGAGTTACATTGGCATTAATTAATTTTTGAGCGGAAAACGGGATTCGAACCCGCAACATTCAGCTTGGAAGGCTGATACTCTACCAATTGAGTTATTTCCGCTTACGATATTATATATTTATTAATTAAATACTGTAGTGGGGAGAGCAGGATTCGAACCTGCGAAGGTATAAACCAACAGATTTACAGTCTGCTCTCGTTGACCGCTTGAGTATCTCCCCATTAGAGCCGACAGAGGGATTCGAACCCCCGACAACGAGATTACAAATCACGTGCTCTAACCAACTGAGCTATGTCGGCATTAAATTAATATTTAATTTATTTATTAAAATATTAATAATATAATTAATATATTTTTATAAATTATTTAATAAAAAATAATATTAATTAATATTTAATAAATTATGAATATAATTAAAAATAAATTTTTTATCAATATAATTAAAAATAAATTTTTACATGTTATATTATTAACTTTCCTTATTTTATATATAGAAAATATTATTTTATTTTTAATAAAAAAAAAATATAATAATTTTTATAAAAATCATATTTTATTTTTTAATAAAAAAATAAAAAAAATTTATAAAAAAAATAATATTATTTTTTTTATTAATATAATTATTATTGCTCCTATTTGGGAAGAATTATTTTTCCGTTTAATATTATTTAAAATATTATTATTATTTTTTTCTATTAAATTATCTATTATTATTTCTTCTATATTATTTAGTATTTTTCATTTTTATATTATTCAATCAATATTGAGTTTTTTTTTTGGAATATTTTTTAGCTTAATTTTTTTGTATACTAAATCTATTTATTATTGTATATTTATTCATTCATTAAATAATTTAATTTTTTATTTTAATTTTTTATATTAATTTTTAATTTTATATTAATTTTTAATATAATATTTTATAAAAATTTATATTTATAATATTTTATAAAAATTTATATTTAAATGTTAAATATTAAGTTTTTTTTTAATTAAAAAAAGTACTTTTTTTTTATCATTTGGAGAAAACCAAAAAACATTTGAATATTTTTTATACCACGTAATTTGTCTTTTAGCATAATTTCTAGTATTTTTTTTTATTTTATCTATTACTTCTTTTTTAGAAGAAATTTTTCCATCTAAAAAATCAAAAATTTCTCTATAACCTAATGTTTTCATTATAAATAAATCTTTATAAGGATATAATTTTTTTGTTTCTTCAAATAGTCCTTTTTTTACCATTAAATCAACTCTTTTATTAATTAGTTCATATAAGATTTCTCTTTTTAAGTATAAACCTATTCTTATAATAATATTAAATTTTTTATTATTTTTATTATTTTTATTATTTTTATTAATTAAATAAGATGAAAATGTTTTTCCTGTAAAATTTATAACTGATAATGCACGTATAATTCTTATATGATTATTTTTATCAATTTTTTTATAATATATATAATCTTTTTTTTTTAATTCTTTTTGTATAGTTTTAAGACCATATTTTTTATAAATATCTATTATTTTATTTCTTTCTGAAATAGGAACTTTTGGAGTAGAAATTAATCCATTTACAATAGATTTTTCATATAATCCAGATCCTCCTACCATAATAATATTTTTTATTTTTTTACTTTTAATAAAATTTAAAACATCTTTTTTAAAATTTACTACATTATAATTATCAAATATACTTTTATTTCCTATAAAATTATAATTAACTTTTTCTTTTTCTAATTCTTTTTTATTAGGTAAAGATGTCCCTATTTTTAATTCTTTATAAAATTTTCTAGAATCACAAGAAATAATTTCTAATTTTAATTTTTTTGCTAAAAAAATAGCTAATTTTGTTTTTCCTACTCCAGTAGTTCCTATAATAGATATAATATTAGATTTTTTAAACATTTAAAATACAATAATTAATATTAAATGTATTATTAAATTATTTTATTTTTATTACAATTATATATATTTATATATATACAATTATTTATATTTATTTATTATATATATTTTTTATTTATTATATATATAATTACATAATATATATAATTACATAATTACATAATTACATATATATTATAATAAATAAATTATTAAATAAATTATTTAAATATATAATAAATTATTTATTTATTATATATTTTTATATATTTTATTGTATAAAATAAAATCAATCATTACTAAAGCTGCCATAGATTCTACAATAGGAATAGCTCTAGGTAAAACACAAGGATCATGTCTTCCTTTTACTTTAATAATTTTTTCTTCTCCAAATTTATTAATTGTCTTTTGTTTTTTTATAATAGTAGCAACAGGTTTAAAAGCTACTCTAAAATAAATATCCATTCCATTAGATATTCCTCCTTGTATTCCTCCAGAAAAATTTGTTTTTGTTTTTCCATTTTTTTTAAAAATATCATTATGTTCTGATCCTTTCATTTTTGTTCCTATAAAACCACTACCATATTCAAAACCTTTTACTGCATTTATAGAAAGCATTGCTCTACCAATTTCTGCGTGTAATTTACTAAATATTGGTTCTCCTATTCCTATTGGAACATTTTTTATAATACAAGTTATTATTCCTCCTAAAGTATCTCCTTCATTTTTTGTTTTTTCAATTAATTTTATCATTTTTTTTGATATTTCAATATCAGGACAACGAATAGGAGTATTATCAATTTTAGATAAATCTAATTCTTTATATGATTTATTTACAGAAATTGGACCAACAGAAGATACATAAGCAATAATTATTATATTTTTTAATAATTGTTTTGCAATAGAACCTGCAACTACTCTACATATTGTTTCTCTAGCAGAAGATCTTCCTCCTCCTCTATAATCTCTTAATCCATATTTTTTTTCATAAGTAAAATCTGAATGTGATGGTCTGTAAATATTTTTTATATTTTCATAATCTTTTGATTTATGATCTTTATTATAAATAATAAAACCAATAGGAGTACCAGTAGTTTTTCCTTTAAAAATTCCAGATAAAAAAATTACTTTATCTTCTTCTTTTCTTTGAGTTACGATATTAGATTGTCCAGGTTTTCTTCTATTTAATTCATATTGAATTTTATCAATATTTATACAATGTCCACTAGGACAACCATCAATTATCCCCCCTAAACCTATACCATGACTTTCTCCAAAAGTAGATAATTTAAATATATTTCCGAATATATTTCTAGACATATTAATTAAATTAATTTATTTTTAATAATTTTTTCAAAAATTATTTTAAACCATACTGTATAAATTGAAGAATTTTTTTTTATATTTTTTTTTAGATATAATATTTTAATCCATTTCCAATCTTCTACTTCTTGTTTATTAATTTTTGGATCTTTTTCATATGTTCCAAAAAAAACATGGTCTAATTCATTTTCTATTATTCCTTTTTCTAATTTAGCTTTATATATAAATTCAAATTTTTTTTTTAATTTTTTAATTTTAATTCCCATTTCTTCATATAAACTTCTATTAGCTGCCTCTAATATTGATTCATTATCATATGTATGTGTACAACAAGTATTAGTCCATAAACCTATTGAATGATCTTTATTTTTAGATCTTTTTTGTAATAGTAATTTATCTTTTTTTTTATTAAAAATAAATACTGATACAGCTCTATGTAATATTCCTTTTTTATGAACTTCATTTCTCTTCATATTTTTTATTTTTTCATCTTTTTCTCCTACTACAATAACATTTTCTTTATTACTCATTATTAAAAATTTTTTAAAACATAATAATATTTTTAAAATTTACATAATTTTAATATTATTATTATATTTTAATATTATTTTTAATAAATATTATTAATAAATATTATTTTTAATAATTCTTTTAATATTATTATTTATTTATATTATTATTATTATTATTATTATAATAATTATTATTATTATAAATTATACTACTAATATTTTCATTTAATATCCAATTAAAAAATATTATAATTTTATTTCTAAAACCTTTTGGAGTAAATAAATGAACAAATATCCACAAAATCCATCCTATAAAACCATTAAAATTAATTTTTTTAAAATCAAAAACAGCTTTATTTCTTCCAATAATTGCCATATAACCTAGATTATTATAAATAAATGGTTTCATTTTTTTTCCATTTATAAAAAGATTTATATTATTTGCTAAATTTTTTCCTTGTTGAATAGCTGTTTGAGCTATCATTGGATGACCATTTGGATATTTTTTTTGTTTCATTAAAGAAATATCTCCTATAGCAAAAACATCTTTATAATTAATTACTCTGTGATATTCATCTACTAAAATTCTACATTTTTCTATTAAATTTTTATTAATTCCTTTTATTAAAGATCCTTTTACCCCAGCTGACCATATTACGTTATTTGATAATATATTATTTATATTTTTATTATTAGTTAAAATTGTTTTTCCATCATAATTAATAACTATTGTATTTAATAATACATTAACACCCATATTTTTTAATGTATTTAATGCTATTTTAGAAGATTTAATAGACATATTTTCTAATAATCTATTAGATGATTGTATAAGATATATTTTCATATCATTATAATTTAAATTTTTATATTCATAAATTATATTTGATCTTATTTCTGATATAGCACCAGCTAATTCTACCCCAGTTGGGCCTCCACCAACTATAACATAAGAAAGTAAATTTTCTTTATTTTTTTTTATATAATTTGATTTTTCAAAATTATTTAAAATAAAATTTCTTATTTTTATAGAATCTTCAATTGAATTCATTGGAATAGTAAATTTTTCTATTTTTTTATTTCCAAAATAATTTGGTTTTGATCCAGTAGAAATAATTAAATAATCATATGATAATGAACCTATATCAGAAAAAATTTTTTTATTTTCAAAATCTACTTTATAAACATAAGCTTTTCTGAAAAAGATATTTTTTATTTTTCTAATAAATTTTCTTATAGGATAAGAAATAGTATCTGGTTCTAATCCAAAAGTTGCAACTTGATATAATAATGGTTTAAAAGTATGATAGTTATTTTTATCTATTATTACAATTTGTAATTTTTTATTATTTTTTTTTATTATAGAAAATAATTTTTCTCCACCAAAACCTAAACCTACAATAATTAATCTTTTTAAGTTATTTTTTTTTGGAATATTCATTTTTTATTATTTTTTTTTAAAATTTAATTTAATATTTTTTTAATGATTATTTTTTTAATGATATTGATAGTCCATCTCTTATAGGAAGAACAAAATTTTCCACTCTTTTATCTTTTATTAATTTATTATTATAAATATGCATTTTATATAAATTATTATAACATTTTTTTTTTTTCATTTCTATTATTTTTTTTTTATTAAAAATTTTTCCAAAAAAAAATGTATTATCAGATATAATTATTCCTTTTTTATTTACTTTATTTATTACTAAATTAAAATAATTGTAATAATTTTTTTTATCTGCATCTATGAATACTAAATCAAATTTATAAGGTAGTTTAGTAATTATTTTTTTTGCGTCTCCAAGTATTGATTTAATTTTATTATTAAATTTTAATTTTTTAAATATTTTTTTTGATATTTTATTAAAATTTTCATTTATTTCTATAGTAATTAATAATCCATTTTTTTTTAATCCTTCGTATAAACATAATGTAGAATATCCTATAAATGTTCCTATTTCTAAAATATATTTAGGTTGTTTTATTTTTGATATTAAACTTAATATTCTACCTTGATAACTACCAATAGACATATTATAATGTTTAGTTATTTTTTTCATTTTTTTTTTAATTTTTTTTAGATAAAATGGTTCTTTTATTGTATAATTTTTTATATATTTTTCTATTAATGATAATGATTTCATAATATAATATTATATTAAATATATTTTTTTTAAATATATTTTTTTTATGTTTATTGAAAAAAAAAAAATTATAAAAATATTAAAAAATGTTATTATTTATAATAATAATGAAAATAAAATAATATTATTGATTTAAAATTAATAAAGATATAATTATTAAAAAAATAAAATTAATATTTTTATTATTTTAAATAATACTTCTATGGTAATTAGAAAAAATATTGAATATAATATTAATAAAATTATCAAAGAAAAAATTAATGAAAAAATTATTATTAATTTTTTTTATAATATAAAAAAAAGAATTAAAAAAAAAATTACAAATATAAAAAATATTATTGCTATTTCATCTGGAAAAGGTGGTGTTGGAAAATCTACTTTTTCTTCAAATATATCTATGGTAATGTCAAAAATGGGATTTAAAGTTGGATTATTTGATGCTGATATATATGGGCCTTCTATTCCATTAATTTTTAATTTAAAAAAAATAAATAATATTAAATTAAATAATAATAAAATAATTCCAATTGAAAAATATGGAGTAAAAATTATTTCATTAGGTTTTTTTTTAAAAAAAAATCAATCTGTATTATGGAAAGGACCTATAGCAATAAAATATTTAAATAAATTAATTAAAGAAACAGATTGGGGATTTTTAGATTTTTTAATTATTGATTTTCCTCCTGGTACTAGTGATATACATATTTTTATTTCTAGTGAATTTTATATTAATGGAACTGTTGTAATAAGTACTCCTCAAATATTGTCTTTATCTGATGTTTATAGAAATATATCTATGTTTTCTAATAATTTTATTAAAATTCCAATTATTGGAATAGTAGAAAATATGTCTTATTTTTTTAATAACGAAAAAAAACATTATTTATTTGGAAAAAAAACAGTAAAAAATTTTACAGAAAAATTAAAATTATATTATTTAGGTTCTATTCCAATAATAGAAAATATTCGTCTTTTTTCAGATAAAGGGATTAATATAGAAAAAGATATTTATTCTTATAATATTTATAAAAAAATAACTATTAAAATTATAAAAAAAATATTAAATGTTAATAAAAATTTATCAAAATCAGAAATTAATAATATTTTAAATAAAATAAAAAATAAATAAATTTGAAAAAAAATAATTTTATTTTACTTTTTTCTGGTAAATCAGGTGATGGAATTCAATTTATAGGAAATTTATTTGCTAATAATGCTATTTATAATGGATATAATATAAAAACATTATCTAATTTTCCTTCAGAAATTCAAACACCACATTATATACAAGATAATTCAAGTTTTCAAATTAATTTTGGTATTGAAAAAAAAGTAACATATATAGGAGATAAAGTTGATTTTTTAATTTCTATGAATTTTTTTTCTTTAAAAAAAAATATTAATAAAGTTAAAAAAAATGGAATAATTTTATTAGATGATTATAATTTTTATCCTAATAATATAAAAAAAATTTTAAATAATTATTCTTATAATTTTTTAAAAATAAAAAATATTATAGAAAATATTATTATTAATAAATCATATTTTTTTATTAAATCAAAATTAATTAATAAAATTAAGAATATTTTTATTCTTGGATTTGTTTGTAGTTATTTTTATAATAATTATAAATTTATTAAACCAATTTGTAGAATATTATTAAAAAATAATCTTAATAAAGATTTATTAAATGCTAATATTTTTTTTTTAAAAAAAGGGTTTAATTTTGGATTAAAAAAAAATAAAATAAAAATAGAAATTAATAATAAAATAGAACTTATTAATAAAAAAAAAATTAATAATTTAATAAAAAAAAATAAATTAATTTATATTAATGGAAATGAAGCTATTTCTTTAGGAATTATTTATGCTTGTAAAAAAGCAAAATTAAATTTATTTTTTTCTAGTTATCCTATAACTCCTTCTTCAAGTATTATACATTTTTTATTTAAAAATAAAAATAAAAATATTAAAATTTTTCAAGCAGAAGATGAAATTTCAGCTATTACTTCCGCAATAGGGGCTTCTTATGCAGGAAGTATGGGTGTAACATCTACTTCTGGTCCAGGAATGTCTCTTAAACAGGAAGCTATAGGGTTAGCTATTATATTAGAATTACCATTATTAATTATTAATGTACAACGATCTGGACCTTCAACTGGTATTCCAACTAAAAGTGAACAATCTGATTTAATGCAAGCTTTATATGGAAGACATGGAATTTCTTCTATTCCTGTTTTTTCTTCTTCTTCTCCATCAAATTGTTTCGAAATTGCTTATAATTCTATAAAAGTTGCAATAGAAAAAATGACTCCTGTTATTTTACTTAGTGAAGGAATTTTATCTAATAGTAGTGAAAAATTTTTTTTACCAAAATTATCTAAATTAGAAAATATTAAAATTTTTAAAAAAAAAACTTATAAACCATATTATAGAAATAATAATTTTGTAAGGCCATGGATTGTACCAGGAACTTATGGATTAGAACATACAATTGGGAGTTTAGAAAAAGAACATATTACAGGAAAAGTTTCTTATGAATATAAAAATCATAATTTAATGATTAAAATTAGAGAAAAAAAAATAAATTATATTTATAATTATAATTTTTATAAAAAAAATATAATTGGAAATGATTTTGGAAAAATTCTTTTAATAGGTTGGGGATCTACTTATGACATTATAATATCAGTAATTAATTCTTTACCTAAAAAAGATAGTTATTTTATTTCTTATATACATATTAATTATATTAATCCTTTTCCTAAATGGATTAAAGATGTTATTTTTAACTTTAAAAAAGTTATTATAATTGAATTAAATCAAGGACAATTAATTAATATAATTAGATATAAATTTTTAATAGATGCTATTCCATTAAATCCTTATACATTAAATAGTGAAAAATTAAAAACAAATTATATTATATATAATATAAAAAAAATTTTAAATAATTTATGAATTTAAAAAATAAAAATATATCTCCAATAAAAACTAATTCTTGGATAAAATTACAAGAACATTTTAAAGAAATTAAAAATATTTCTTTAAAAAATTTTT
>NZ_JADFUB010000006.1:0-2500 GCF_018200315.1 Candidatus Shikimatogenerans silvanidophilus | reverse complement strand
TAATAGCCGAAACTATTATAGTTTAGACTTTTCCGCTTTCGCTCGCCACTACTTACGGAATAACTTATTTGTTTTATTTTCCTCTAGGTACTTAGATGTTTCAGTTCCCTAGGTTTGCCTTATTCTTATTAGAATAATATCATATCTTCAATATGATAGGTTTACCCATTCGGAAATCTGCGGATTATATCGTATTTGCCAATACCCGCAGCTTATCGCAGCTTATCACGTCCTTCATCGCCTCTCAGAGCCAAGGCATCCACCATGCGCCCTTCCTTATTTTATTATAAGTAACTTAGTATTTTTTTTACTCTATTTTAATATGTAAAAGAACTTATTATTGTGGAGAATATCGGATTCGAACCGATGACCTCCTGTTTGCAAAACAGGTGCTCTAACCAACTGAGCTAATCCCCCTCTCTTTTTTTAACGTAGTCTCGCGCGGATTTGAACCGCGGACCTCTACATTATCAGTGTAACGCTCTAACCAACTGAGCTACGAGACTTGTTTAAAAAAAAGAAGTGAATAATGTTATAGTAATAGTTTTTTCTTTTATTAAAAGATCATTACTCTAAAAAAGAGATATTCCAGCCACACCTTCCGGTACGGCTACCTTGTTACGACTTAGCCCCAGTTATCGATTTTACCTTAGGTAGTTCCTGTTATGGTCACCAACTTCAGGTACCACCGACTTCCATGGCTTGACGGGCGGTGTGTACAAGGCCCGGGAACGTATTCACCGCGCCATTGCTGATGCGCGATTACTAGCGATTCCAACTTTATAGAGTCGAGTTGCAGACTCCAATCCGAACTGAGATTAGCTTTAGAGATTTGCATCTAATTACTTAGTAGCAGCCCATTGGACTAACCATTGTAGCACGTGTGTAGCCCAAGATATAAAGGCCGTGATGATTTGACGTCGTCCCCACCTTCCTCACAACTTACGTAGGCAGTTTTATTAGAGTCCCCAGCCAAACTGATGGTAACTAATAATAGGGGTTGCGCTCGTTAAAGGACTTAACCTTACACCTCACGGCACGAGCTGACGACAACCATGCAGCACCTTGTATTATGTCCGAAGAACTAAAATGTTTCCATTTTATTCATAATACATTCAAACCTTGGTAAGGTTCCTCGCGTATCATCGAATTAAACCACATGCTCCACCGCTTGTGCGGGCCCCCGTCAATTCCTTTGAGTTTCAATCTTGCGATCGTACTCCCCAGGTGGATCACTTATCACTTTCGCTTAGTCACTGAATTATTAAAAAAAAAATCCAACAACTAGTGATCATCGTTTACAGCGTGGACTACTAGGGTATCTAATCCTATTTGCTCCCCACGCTTTCGTGCCTCAGTGTCAGTATATATTTAGTAACCTGCCTTCGCGATTGGTGTTCTGTGTGATATCTATGCATTCCACCGCTACACCACACATTCCAGCTACTCCAATATTACTCAAGTTTATCAGTTTCAATAACACTTTTAACAGTTAAGCTGCAAAATTTCATTAATGACTTAATAAACCACCTACGCACCCTTTAAACCCAATAAATCCGGATAACGCTTGTATCCCCCGTATTACCGCGGCTGCTGGCACGGAGTTAGCCGATACTTATTCGTTAGGTACATTCAATATTTTACGAATAAAATTTTTTATTCCCTAACAAAAGCAGTTTACAATTCTTCGAATCGTCTTCCTGCACGCGGCGTAGCTAGTTCAGAGTTGCCTCCATTGACTAATATTCCTCACTGCTGCCTCCCGTAGGAGTCTGGTCCGTGTCTCAGTACCAGTGTGGGGGTACACCCTCTCAGGCCCCCTACCGATAATTGCCTTGGTAAGCTATTATCTTACCAACTAGCTAATCGGACATACGCTCCTTTTTTTCCGTTAAAAACTTTAATAAATTATCTTATGATAAAATATATTATAGAGTATTAATCCGAGTTTCCTCAGGCTATTCTCTAGAAAAAAGTAGATTACATATGTATTACTCACCCGTTTGCCGGTCGCCATCAAAATGTAATAAAACATTTCATGTTGCCCCTCGACTTGCATGTGTTAAGCTCGCCGCTAGCGTTCATCCTGAGCCAGGATCAAACTCTTCTTTGTTAAATAAAAAAAATTTGATCTTAATAACTCAAAGAAAAAACTATTTACTATAAAAATTTTTAAAGAACGAATATTTATATATTTATTATTTATAACGAATAACGAATAAATAAATTTATAACGAATAACGAATAAATAAAATTTATATATAACGAATAAACAAAAAAATTAAATAATTTATAAAAATATTAAAATTATTTAAAAAAAAATAAATATTTATAATATAAAGTAAATTGTGTGAGAAATTTGTAATTATTGTATGTCAAGGTATGTTTTTTTCAACTTTTAAATTTCTTTAATTATTTGTTTGTTATTTAATTATATAGTTTTTTTTTTGTTTTTCTATTTTTTATGTTTTTTTTTTTTTTTTTTTGAATCATTTATAGT
>NZ_JADFUB010000005.1 GCF_018200315.1 Candidatus Shikimatogenerans silvanidophilus | reverse complement strand
ATTTTTATATAATATTAATTTAAAATTATAATATTTAAAATTATAATAATTAATTTATTAATTATATATTTTTTTTTTATATTTTATAATTTTTTATTTATTATTATTATAATTATTAATTTTATAATTAAATAATATATATTATATAAATTATATATTATATTTTATAATTATATTTTTTTATGAAATAAAATTGATTCTTTAATTTTAATAAATTTATAATTAATTATTTTTTTAAATTTTTCAGAAGAAAATGTTGAATAATATTTACATTTACTTAATAAAATTTCATTTTTTTTTAAAAAATCATTATTTTCTTTATTTAAAATATTATTAAAATTTAATATTTTAAAAAATTCTTTATTAATTAAATTTTCACTATTAATAATATATCTATTACCAAAAAAATTTTTATTCATTAGTTTAATAGAACATTCTGCAACATCTCGTACATCAACATAACCTCTAGAAAAAAATTTTGTTTTTATAAATTTTTGTAAAAAAAATTTATTTTGTATACAATTTTTTATCAAATCCCTAGAAATTATTTTACTTGGATTAACTATTACTGTATTTAATCCTTCTTTAATTCCTCTCCATATTTCTATTTCAGGAATATACTTTATATAATTATTTCCTCTTTTATTATATAAGCATAATAAATTTTCTTCTTTTATATTTTCTTTTTTATTAAAAAATAAATCACTTATATTTTTAATATAACAAAATTTTTTTATACCATTTATTAGACTAATATTAATTAAATTAAATAAATTATTTTTTTCTTTTTTATTATTTTTATATATATTTTCTATATAATATATTTCTTTTATATCTTTAAATATATTATTTAATTGATTATTATATTGTTGTATATATTTTAATTTTATATATTTAATATTATTAATATTAATATTTTTATTATTTATTTTATTAAAATAAAAAATAAAATTTTTATCTTTATTTAATACATAATTTTCTTTTGTTAAAATTTTTATTTTTTTACCATTTTGTAATAATTTAATTATTATAACATTTTTTAAAGAATTATTAATTCCACATATTAAAATCATTATTTTTTATTTTTTTTTTTTAAATTTAATTTTTTTTTATTTAAAAAATGACATACAGCAACAGCTAAACCATCACTTTCATCTAAATTTTTAAATTTTTTTTTAATATTTAACATATTAATTAACATTTTTGATACTTCTTCTTTTGAAGAATTACCATTTCCAGTTATAGAATTTTTTATTTTTTTAGGACTATATTCATTAAATGGAATATTATATTTTAATCCAGCTGCAATAACAACACCTTGAACTTGTACTAATTTTAACATAGATTGTACATTTTTTCCAAGAAATGGAGTTTCTATTGATAATTCATTAGTATTATATTTTTTTATTAAAAAAGATATTTTATTAAAAATTTTTTTAAATTTTAAATTTATTGTTTCTTCTTTTAATAAAATAGAATATGTCATAACAAAATTTATAATACTATTATTATCTATATGTATTATACCAACTCCAATTTTTTTAGTTCCTGGATCTACTCCAATAATAATTTTATTTTTCATATTATAATTTTTTAATAAGATTTTGCAAATAAAACTCTTTCATTTGATTTTTTTCCAGTAAAAATACATTTTCCTGTTTCTTTTTTATTATTTATAGGAATACATCTAATACTAGCATTAGTTTCTTTTTTAATTTTTATTTCTGTTTCTTTTTTTCCATCCCAATGAGCTGATAAAAAACCTCCTTTTTTATATAAAATATTTTTAAAAACTTCATAATCATCAACTGTAGTAATAAAATTTTTTAATTTTAATTTTGCTTTTTTTAATAAATTACATTGTATATCTTCTAATAATTTATTAATTAAATGAGAAAAATTTTCATTATTATAAATATTTTTTTTTAAAGTATCTCTTCTATATATTTCACATATATTTTTTTTTATTTCTTTATTTCCTATAGTTATTCTTATTGGAATCCCTTTTAATTCATATTCATTAAATTTCCAGCCAGGTGTAACATTATTATTATAATCATATTTTACTTTAATATGTATATTTTCTAATTTTTTTTTC
Source organism: Candidatus Shikimatogenerans silvanidophilus (assembly GCF_018200315.1). Lineage (GTDB taxonomy): Bacteria > Bacteroidota > Bacteroidia > Flavobacteriales > Blattabacteriaceae > Shikimatogenerans_A > Shikimatogenerans_A silvanidophilus. The sequence continues at coordinate 20,102 of NZ_JADFUB010000005.1, read as the reverse complement.
AATTTTATACAAAATTCATTAATAATTTCATTATTATTATTATCCCATATAGGAATAATTACAACTTGTATTGGAGCTATTTTTGGAGGAATAATTAAACCTAAATTATCTGAATGTAGTAAAATCAAAGAACCTATTAATCTAGTAGAAATACCCCATGATGTTCCCCATACATATTCTTTTTTTCCAATTTTATTTGTAAATTTTACATTAAATTTTTTAGAAAAATTTTGTCCTAAAAAATGAGAAGTTCCTAATTGTATTGCTTTTCCATCATTCATAATTGATTCAATACAATATGTTTTTTCTGCACCATAAAATTTTTCATTTTCTGTTTTTATACCTTTAATTACTGGAATAGATAAAAAATTTTCTAAAAAATTAGAATATATATTTAACATTTTAATAGATTGATTAATTGCTTCTTTTTTAGAATAATGTGCAGTATGTCCTTCTTGCCATAAAAATTCAGATGTTCTTATAAACATTTTTGTTTTCATTTCCCAACGAACTACATTACTCCATTGATTTAATAAAATTGGTAAATCTTTATATGATTTAATACATTTTCCATAATATTGCCAAAAAAGAGTTTCTGAAGTAGGTCTAACAATTAATTCTTCTTCTAATTTAGATTTAGGATCAATAATAATTTTATCATTTTTTATCAACATTCTATAATGTGTTATAATAGCACATTCTTTTGCAAAACCTTTAATATGAGATTTTTCTTTAGAAAATAAAGATTTTGGAATTAAAAAAGGAAAATAAACATTACTATGTCCAGTATTTTTTAAAATTTTATCTAATATAATTTTTATATTTTCCCAAATAGATAATCCATACGGTTTAATTATCATAAATCCTCTTATTCCAGATAATTCTGCTAATCCAGATTTATATATTAAATCATTATATGATTTATATTTTTTCATTTATTATCATTTTTTTTATTTTTTTAAATTTAAATAATTAAATTTTTTTAATTAAAATAATTAAAATTAAATGAAAAATTATTATAAGAATAATATAAAAATATTTAATTCTTTATTAAAGAAAAAAGAAATATTTAAACCAATTAAAAATGATTATGTAGGAATGTATGTTTGTGGACCAACAGTATATAATAAAATTCATTTAGGAAATTGTAGAACTTTTATAACATTTGATATTATATTTCGTTATTTAAAATTTTTAAATTTTAAAGTTAAATATGTAAGAAATATTACTGATATAGGACATGTAGAAGAAAATAATGAATATAAAATTATTAAAAGAGCAAATTTAGAAGGTGTTAATCCAATGGAAATTGTAAAAAAATATACTTCTTATTTTCATATAATTTCTTATAAATTAAATATAATGGATCCTAATATTGAACCATTTGCTACAAGTAATATAAATGATCAAATTAATTTAATTAATAAAATTTATAAAAAAAAAATAGCATATCTATCTAATGGATCTATTTATTTTGATATTGATTATTATAATAAAAAAGTAAAAAAATATAATTTATATTATGGATTTATAAGTAATAACAAGATAAAAAATATTTATAAAAAAAATAAAAAAAATTTAGAAAAAAAAAATTATAATGATTTTTCTTTATGGAAAAAAAATAAAAATAATATTATAAATTATAATTCTCCATGGGGAAAAGGAATACCAGGATGGCATATAGAATGTACTGCAATGAGCACAAAATATTTAGAAAATAAAATAGATATACATGGAGGAGGAATAGACTTAAAATTTCCTCATAATGAATGTGAATTTGCTCAGGGTAAAGTTTTATATGGAAAAAAATATAATGTAAAATATTGGGTATATTCTAATCTTTTAACAATTAATGGAAAAAAAATGAGTAAATCTTTAAAAAATTGCTTATTTCCAGATGAAATTTTTAATGGTAAAATTTTTAAAAAAAAAATTCATCCTATTGTATTTCGTTTTTTTTTATTACAAACTCATTATAGAAGTTTATTAAATATTTCTTACTCTGCTTTAATTGCAGCAGAAAAAGGTTTTTTAAAATTAGAAAAATCAATTAAAATTTTAGAAAAAATATTTCCAAAAGAAAAATCAACTATAAATATAAAAAAATATATAGAAAAATTTTATCATTTAATGAATGATGATTTTAATACACCAAAAGTAATTGCTCATTTTTTTTTAATATATAAAAAAATACAGGATCTTTACAATGAAAAAGAATTTTTAAATGAAGAAGATTTATTATTTTTTAAAAAAGAGATTAATAATTTTTTTTTTAATATTTTAGGATTAAAAATTATAAATAAAAATAATAAAAAAAATAATAAAAAAGAATCAATTTTATTAAAAAATTTAATTAATTTTATAATTAATTTAAGGAATAATGAAAGAAAAAAAAATAATTGGAAATTATCCGATTTTATAAGATCTGAATTATTAAAAATTGGTATTAAATTAATTGATAATAAAAAAGAAACTTTTTTTAAATTATAAATAATTATTAAAAATATTAAACATATAATTAATTATACTATATGAAACATATAATTATACAATTAATTGGATTTATTATATTTTTATTTTTATTTTTATCTGGATTTTGGTGTTTATTATTTTTAACAATAGTAATATTTTATTGGTTAATTTTATTTATTTTTAATTAATATAAGTGACTTGGCTGGGACTCGAACCCAGGACCCTTACATTAAAAGTGTAATGCTCTACCAACTGAGCTACCAAGTCAATAAAATATAAATATTATAAATATATAAATGTTTTATGAATTTTTTTAAAAAAAAAACAAAAAAATTAATTTATTTTTAAATGAATTTATCTTTAGTAGGATATATGGGAAGTGGAAAATCTTCAATAGGAAAATTTTTAGAAGTAATATTAAATAATAATTTTTATGATTTAGATGATATAATTATTAAAAAAAAAAAAAAAAATATTAATAAAATTTTTAATTTTTTTGGAGAAAATTATTTTAGAAAAGAAGAAAATAAAATTTTAAAAAATTTTATTAAAAATAACTCTAATTATATATTATCTGTAGGAGGTGGAACACCATGTTTTTTTAATAATATGGAAATTTTAAATAAAAAAACAATTACTTTTTATTTAAAAGCTACTCCTTTTTCTTTATTTAAAAGATTAGTTTTTGAAAAAAAAAAAAGACCAATTTTATCTAAATTAAATGATAAAGAACTATATTTTTTTATTAAAAAACATTTAAAAAAAAGAGAAAAATTTTATAATAAATCAAAAATATTTATTAATGTTGATAAAAATAATATATATAATATTTCTAATGAAATAAAAAAAAAATATTTAAAAATAATTAAAAAAAATGAATGATACTTTATTTTGAAAAAAAATTTTTGAAAAATATTAATAAATTAATAGATATACATAAAAATAAATTATTAATTTGTGTAAGTGGTGGAGTTGATAGTATGGTTTTATTAAATATACTTTTTAAATATAAATTTAAAATTGGAGTTTGTCATATTAATTTTAATTTAAGAAAAAATTCTATAGAAGAAAAACATTTTATAAAATCTTTTTGTAAAAAAAGATTGATTCCTTTTTATTATAAAATTACTAATAAAATTAAAAAAAAAGTAAAAGAATCTATTCAAATAGACGCTAGAAATATTAGATATATTTTTTTTTATAATATTTTAAAAAAAAAAAAATATGATTTTATTTTATTAGGACATAATTTAGATGATTCTATAGAAACTTTTTTTATTAATTTATTTAGAGGAACTGGAATTAAAGGGTTAATTGGAATTCAAAATAAAATTAAAAAAAAAATTGTTAGACCTCTTCTTATTTTTAATAAAAAAGAAATAAAAAATTACGCTTATTTATCTAAAATAAAATATATAGAAGATAAAAGTAATAAAAAAAATAAATTTTTTAGAAATAAAATTAGAAATAATTTAATACCATTTATTAAAAATGATATAATAAATAATAATTTTTACAAAATTTTTAAAAAAACAATAAGTTATTTAAATGAAGAAAATATTATAATAAAAAATTATGTTAATAATATTTTTAAAAAAGTAATTTTAAAAAAAAAAGAATATCCATTTTATTTAAAATTAAACTGTTCTTTAATAAAAAAATTAATTCCATTAAATTTTTACTTACATTATTTTTTTTTTCCATATGGTTTTAATAATATTAAAAATTTAAAAGAAATTTTAATAACTAAATCTGGAAAAAAATTATATTCATCAAAATACGAACTTTTAAAAAATAGAAATAGTTTAATTATAATAAAAAGATATAAATTTATAAATAAAACATTTAAAATATATAATAAAAAAAATAAAAAAAATTTTTTTATTAAAAAACCAATATTTATGTTTTTTTTAATATCTAAAAAAAAATGTATATTTTCAGATGCTTTTTTAGATATGAAAAAAATAAAATTTCCTTTATATATAAGAAAATGGAAACATGGTGATTTATTTTATCCTATAGGAATGAATGAAAAAAAAAAAAATAAGCAAATATTTTAAAGATGAAAAATTATCTTTATTTGAAAAAGATAAAACGTGGTTATTAATAAATAATACAAAAGAAATTATTTGGATTATAGGAAAAAGATTAGATGATAGATTTAAAGTAAATGAAAAAACTAAAAATATACTAAATATAATTTTAAATAAAAAAAAAATTAAAAATTTTTATATAAAAAATGAAAAATGAAACTTTATATCATTTATTGTTAAATAAATTTCCTAATTTTTTTGAACAAAAAAAAAAATTTGGATTACAAAATTTTACATTATTATGTAAATATTTGAATAATCCTCAAAAAAGTTTTAAAAGTATTCATATAGCAGGAACAAATGGAAAAGGTTCAACATCTCATATAATTTCATCTATATTACAAGAATCTGGATATAATATTGGGTTATTTACATCTCCACATTTAAAAAATTTTAGAGAAAGAATACGTTATAATGGAAATTTAATAGAAAAAGATTATATTATTAATTTTTTAAAAAAAAATAAATTTTTATTTAAAATACCAATGTCATTCTTTGATATTATTTTAATAATATCATTTTTTTTTTTTAAAGAAAAAAAAGTTGATTTTTCTATTATTGAAACTGGATTAGGAGGAAGATTGGATTCTACAAATATTATAACACCAATAATATCTATTATTACTCAATTAGGAATGGATCATAATAATTTATTAGGAAATACAGTAGAAAAAATAGCATACGAAAAATCAGGTATAATAAAAAAAAATGTTCCTTTAATATTAGGAGAAAATTTATCAAATACAGAAAAAATTTTTATAAAAATAGCAAAAAAGAAAAAAACTAATATTTTTTTTTCTTATAAAAAAAAAAAATATTATACTAATTTACTAGGTGATTATCAATATTTAAATATAAATACTTCTTTAAAAGCTTTATATATTTTAAAAAAAAAACAAAAAATTTTTATTTCTAAAAGAGAAATAAAAAATGGATTAAAAAATGTTATTAAAAATACTGGATTAAGAGGAAGATGGGAATGTATTAAAGAAAAACCTACAATTATTTGTGATGTTGCACATAACGAAGATGGTTTTTTTTGGGTTTCTAAACAAATTAAAAAATATGAAAAAAAATATAAAAAGATTCATTTAATTTTAGGATTTGTAAAAAATAAAAATGTAAAAAAAATGTTATTTTTTTTATATAAAAATTCTAATAAAAATTATAAAAAATATTTTTATTATTTTACACAGCCAAAAGTAGAAAAAAAATTTACAATATGTGAAATTAAAAAAATTACAAATAAATATAAAAATTCATTATATTTTAATAATGTAAAAGAAGCATTTAAAAAAGCTAAAATAAATTCTTCAATTGATGATTTTATTTTTATTGGTGGAAGTCATTTTATAGTTTCTGAAATTATATAAAAAATAGGCGATTAGCTCAGTTGGTTCAGAGCATCTGCCTTACAAGCAGAGGGTCACTGGTTCGAATCCAGTATCGCCTACTAAATTTATTTTTTTATAAAGGGTTTTTATTTACGAAATAAAAAGATTTTTTTTTATTCCAAAAAATTTTTTTATTTATAATAAATTTTTTATTATGTATTTTAATAATTAAATTATAAAATCCATATTTTAAATTTTTTATAAAAAAATTTTGTTTTTTTAAAAAAAAAGATTTTTTAATATCTAATTTTTTATCAGAAAATCTTATTAAATTTATTGTAACTTTTTGATTAATAAATTCATTATCAAAATAAAATAATATACCATTTTCATAAAAAAAAATTTTTATTTTTTTTTCTAAATTATTAGAAAAAGCATTTTTTTTTTGATTAATTATATTTTGATAATTCATTTCTTCAAAATAATACTTTTCTGAAATTAATTCACTTATTATTTTTTTTTTAAAAAAAACTATATAAATTATAAAAAATATATATATAAAGAAAAAAAAAACTATAATTTTAATTATTTTCATTTTTTTTACTTAATTTTTTCCAATTAACTTTTTTACCTTGTGGAAATTTTACATTATCAGGTTTTTCTTTTTTAATATTTATTGAATATACATAACTTGCTATTTTTTCAATATCTTTTCCTTTTAATTCTCCATTTTTTCCAAATCCTCTCATAATAGGGTTTTTTTTACTTCCATTCCATATAATATAAAAAATATTTTTATATAAATTATTTTTTTCTATATTTATCCAATAATCATCAGTTAAATTTGGTCCAGTATCACCACTTCCATCTTCTTTATGACAAATTGAACATAATTCATTAAATAAAATTTTACCTTTTTTTATATAATTTTCTTTAAAATAAGTATTATCTATAGTAATTTTTGGTTTACTTTTTTCATATAACTCAATTTGTTTAACATGTTTTTTATACGATCTTATATATTCTTTTTTTGGATCAGAATAATCAAAAAATATATACGCTATAAAATAAATAAAAGAATATATAATAGTTAAATAAAATATATTTTTCCACCATGTTGGAATTTTATTATCAAATTCAGTTATTCCATCAAATCCATGATCTATTTCTTTAACATTATTTTCTTTATTATATTTATTTTTATATGGAAAAAAAAGATAATATAATTTTTTAAAAAAATTAGTTTTATAATCAATTAATAATTTATTTTTTACTTTTTTTGGCAATAAATTTATTTTTTTAAAAAAAATAAATTTATTTATTTTTTCTAAAATTATAAAAATTAAAAAAAAAATAAATAAAAAAAATAATAAATAAATATTTGTTATACTAAAATCTTTTCCTAAAAAAGAATAAAAAATAAATATTATAATTGAAAAATATATAACAATTCTAATATATAATGGTGATAAATTATATTCTATCATATTCTACATATTAATCGTAAATATTATAATAATAATTTTTTTTATAATAATTATTTTTGTTTATATATAAAAAAAACTATAAATAAAAACATTAAAAAAAATAAAATTAAAACAAATGATTTAAAAATATATATATTATTAATTAAATAAAAATATTGTTTATAAAACATAATATAATTAAAAAATGTATTTTATTTATTTTATATCTTTTATATCTCTACCTAATTTTTGTAAATAAGCTATTAAAGCAATTATCTCTCTTTTTTCTAAAGAAGGAGATTTAAAATTTTTTTTATCAATTTCTATCATTTTTTTTATACTTTCTGATTCATTATATATATTTTTTACAATTTTAGATGATTGCACATATATATCTTTTGTAGAATTTTTTATTTCTTTTTTAGAATATGGAACTCCTAATTTTTTCATAATTTTCATTTTTTTATAAATATTAGAAATATTTAATTTTTGATTAATTATCCATGGATAACTAGGCATAATAGATCCTTTAGAAACAGATCTAGGATTTAAAATATGTTTAAAATGCCAAGAATCAGATTTTTTTCCTCCTTCTCTTGCTAAATCAGGACCTGTTCTTTTAGAACCCCATAAAAAAGGATGATCATATATAAATTCTCCTGCTTTAGAATAATCTCCATATCTAACAACTTCATCTCTAAAAGGTCTTATCATTTGAGAATGACAACTATTACAACCTTCTCTAATATAAATATCTCTACCTTCTAATTCTAAAGCAGTATATGGTTTTACATTTAAAATATTTGAAATATTACTTTTAATTATAAAAGTAGGAATAATTTCTATAGCACTACCTATAAAAATCAATAAAAAAGATAAAATAGTAAGTTGAAATGGTTTTCTTTCTAACCAATCATGAAATTTATTTTTTTTATTATTTTTTTTATGTAGTAAAATAGGGACAATAAATTCTTCATTATCTAAAAATTTACCATTTTTAATTGTTTTATAAACATTATATATCATTAAAATAAAACCAATTAAATATAAAAAACCTCCTATTGATCTAATAATATAAAAAGGAATTATGCTAAAAACTGTATTTATAAAATTTTTATGAGCTAATGTACCATCTTCACTAAATTGTTTCCACATATTTGATTGAATAATAGAACTACAATACATTGGAATAACATAAATAATAATTCCAATAAAACCTATATAAAAATGAAAACTAGCAAGTTTTTCTGAATACAATTTAGTATTCCAAAGTTTTTTTGTTAACCAATAAATAATACCAAAAGCCATAAAACCATTCCATCCTAATGTTCCCAAATGAACATGAGCTATAATCCAATCAGTAAAATGACCTATAGAATTTATAGTTTTAGTCGCTAACATAGGTCCATCAAAAGTAGTTAAACCATAACATAATAGAGATACAATAAAAAATTTTAAAATAGGATCTTTTTTATATTCTTTCCAAGAATTTCTTAATGTTAATAATCCATTTAACATTCCTCCCCATGATGGAGCTATAAGCATAATAGAAAATATAGTTCCTAATACTTGTGTCCAATTAGGAAGAGATGTATACATTAAATGATGAGGTCCAGCCCATATATAAATAAAAATTAATGACCAAAAATGTATAACTGATAATTTATAAGAATAAATAGGATTATTACATGCTTTAGGAACAAAATAATACATTAATCCTAAAATTGGAGTAGTTAAAACAAAAGCTACAGCATTATGTCCATACCACCATTGCATTAAAGCATCCTGAACTCCAGAATAAATTGAATAACTTTTTAAAGAAAAAAAAGATATTGGATATTCAATATTATTTAATAAATGTAATAAAAGAACAGATACCCATGTAGATAAAAAAAACCATATACTAACATATAAATGAGTAACTCTTCTTTTTAAAATAGTTAAAATAATATTTATTCCATAAATAAACCATATTACTCCCAAAAAAATATCCAAAGGCCATTCATGTTCAGAATATTCTTTACTTGTATTAAATCCTAATAAAAAAGTTATCCATGATAATAATATAAATATTTGCCATCCCCAAAAATTAATTAAACTTAATATTTTACTATAAATTCTAGTTTTTAATAATCTTTGAATACAATAATATGATCCTGTAAAAATAAGATTTCCAATAAAAGCAAAAATAGCTGTTGTTGTATGTATCATTCTTATTCTACCATAACCTATTATTCCTTTAGAAAATTTTAAATTATTTCCAAATAAAAATTCAGGTATTTCTGGAATATATAATAAAATTGAAATTAATAAACCAGCAATAATTCCTAATAAACCCCAAAATATAGTAGCATATAAAAAGAATTTAACAATTTTATTATCATAAAAAGATTTTTTATTTATTTTTTCTGAATAATTATCACCAGATATAATATGTATTTTATTTTTCATTTTTTTTAATTATATTACATTTTTTTTATTATATATTTAAAATTTTATTATATTATATATTTAATCTTCAAAAATAATTCTAATAGAATCAGTTTCCATATCATCCCATTGTCCATTTTTTATACTTATTAAAAAAAAAATTAAAAATGTTAAACTTAATAATAAACTAGATAATATCATAATTATTAAAACACCCATTCATTAATTAATTTTCATTCATTAATTATTAATATTAATTAATTATTAATTAATTAAATTAAATATTAATTAATTATTAATTAATTATTAATTAATTATTAATTAATTAAATTAAAATTTTAAAATTAAAAAAAATAAAATATTATTAAATTTAATTAAAAATTTTTACTTATTTTTAAAAATTTTTTTAAAAATTATATTAGTTGAAAAAAAAGAAAATAATATTATAGTTATAGAACTAATTGGCATTAAAATTGATGATATAACAGGGGATAATTTTCCATTTATTGCAAAATATAAACCAATTATATTATAAAAAAAACTTATAATAAAATTTATTTTAATTAAAAACATTGATTTTTTTGCTAAATATAAAATATTTGGAATTTTATAAAAATTTTTATTATACATTAATATATTACAATAAGGTAAAAAATTATTTATTTCGTTAAATAATATTATTCCAATTTCACTTTGTTTAATTGCAGCTGAATCATTTATTCCATCTCCTATCATCATTACTATTTCATTTTTATTTTGCAATTTTTTTATATATTTTAATTTATTATAAGGAGTTTGATTAAAAAGAATATGTTTTTCAATAAATTTTTTTTTTAAAAAATGTTTTAAATTTTCTTTTTCTGAATCATTATCACCAGATATAATAGAAATTTTATATTTTTTTAATTTTTTAAAAAAATTTTTTAATCCTTTTATATATAAATTTTCAAAAATAAAATATCCTAATAATTTTTTATTTTCTAAAATAAAAACTTTTGTTTTTTTTTTATATTTTTTTTTATATATATTTTTTTTAATATTAATAAAATTATCAGATCCTGCTTTAAAAATAATATTATTTATTTTACATTTTATACCTTTTCCAGGTATTTCTATAAAATATTCTATAATATATTTATTTTCATCATTATTTTTTATATATTTTTTAAATTTATTATATAGAATTATACTTAATGGATGATTAGAATTTTTAAATAAAAAGCATAAATATTTTTTTTTTTTTTTTGATAATTTTTTACCTAAGAAAAAAATTTTATATTTATTTAATAAAGTAATTGTTCCAGTTTTATCAAATACTAATCTATTAACTTTTGAAAGTTTATCTATTATTGAAAAATTTTTTAAAAAAATATTTTCTTTAGATAAAAGAAATACAATATTTCCTAAAATAAATGGATATGATAAAGACAAAGCACATGGACAAAAAATTATTAAAATAGAAATAATAATTTCCAATACTTTATTTTTATCAATAAAAAACCAAAATAATCCAGAAATTAATGAAATAATTATTATTATAATAGTAAAATAACGTATCCAATAATTATTTAAACTATTATGTTTTTTTTTTTTATAAAAAAATTTATTATTCCATAATTTCATTAAATAACTATTATTAAAACTTTTTATAACTTTTAATTTAATAATTCCTCCTTTTTGTTTTGCTCCAGCATATATTTTACTTCCAATTTTTTTAAAAATAATTTTTGATTCTCCATTTATAAAACTATTATCTATAAAAGCTTTTCCACTAATTAATTTACTATCAAATGGAATAATTTCATTATTATGAATAATAATAACATCATTTTTTTTTACATTATATAATATTGTGTTAATTTCTTTTCCATTTTTTAAACAAATAACAGAAATAGTAGAAAAAAAATTATAATTTTCTTTTAAAAAAAAAATTTTGTGTATTTTTTCTTGAAATAATCTACTTAATGAAAGAAAAAAAATAAATCCAGAAAGACTATCTAAATAACCAAAATTTATATTATAATAAAGATTATAACAACTTTTTATAAATAATAAAATAATTCCTATTGATATAGTGAAATTAATATCTATAATTTTTTTTTTTAATTTTAAAAAAGATTTTTTTAAATATTCTGTTGAAAAAAAAAATATTGGTAAAGATAAAAAAAATATAATTTTTTTAAAAAATAAATAATGATCTAAAAACCATTTATCTTCTTGTATACCAATATATTCTGGAATATATAATAACATAATATTTCCAAAACAAAAAAAAGATATAATTGTTTTATATATATAACTATAATTAGAATTATTTGATTGTAATTTTTTATTATTTAAAATTATAATTGGTTTATATCCAAGATTATATAGAAAAAAAGCTATTTTACTAACTTTAATATTTTTTTTTTTAAATAAAATTAAATGTAAATATTTTTTAATAAAATCTACTTTTGAATCTAAAATATATTTATTAATTTTTTTTAAATTTTCTAATAATTCAATACAAGAAATACATCTAATTGAAGGAATAAAAAAACTAATTGATAAAATTTTTTTATCTTGATAATCTATTATATGATTTAATATATTTTTATCATCTAAAAATTTGAATTTATTTTCTTTTTTTTTAAATTTTTTAAAAAAGTATAATTTACAATATTTAGAACAAAAAGGTATATATTTTTTATATAAAAAATTTTTTTTACAAAAAAAACAATTTTTCATATTATTTTATTTATTTAATATTTTTTTATTTTAAAATTTTTTATTTTAAATTTTAAAATTTTTAAAATTTAGGAATTAAAAAATATTTTTTTTTATTATACATTTTTTTTATTTTTTTATATAAAAAAAATTTCAATATATCTATATTTTTATTTTTTTTTATAGAAATAAAAATATTATTATTTTTTATTTTATTTTTATTTTTTATTTTATTTATTAAATCAATATCATTTATTAAATCAATTTTATTAAAAATTAAAAAAATTGGCTTGTTTTTTACACCAATTTCTTTTAATATTTTATTAACATAATTAATTTGATCTTTATAATTTTCTTGAGATATATCTACAATATGTAAAAGAATATCTGCTTCTCTAACTTCATCTAATGTAGATTTAAAAGATTCAATCAATTGAATAGGTAATTTTCTAATAAAACCAACAGTATCAGATAATAAAAAAGAAATATCTTTTATTATAATTTTTTTAACAGTAGTATCTAAAGTAGAAAATAATTTATTTTTTATCATTACATTATAATTAGATAAAAGTTTCATTAAACTAGATTTTCCTACATTAGTATATCCAACTAAAACTAATCTAATAAAATTAGATCTATTTTTTCTTTGTATAACAACTTGTTTATCAATTTTTAATAATTTTTTTTTTAAAAACGAAATTCTTTTTTTAATATTTCTTCTATCTGTTTCAATTTCTTTTTCTCCAGGACCTCTCATTCCAATTCCACCTTTTTGTCTTTCTAAATGAGTCCACATATGTTGTAATCTAGGAAGAATATATTGATATTTAGCTAATTCTACTTGAGTTTTTGCATAAGATGTTTTAGCTTGTTTATAAAATATATTAATAATAAGATTTGTTCTATCCATTATTTCTTTATTAGGAAAAAGAATTTCTAAATTTTTTAATTGAATTGTATTTAATTCATCATCAACTAAAATAGTTTTAATATCTGTATTTATTTCAATAAATTTTTGTATTTCTTTTATTTTTCCTATACCTAAAAAAGTTTTTGAATTTTTTTTATAAATTTTTTGAATAAATTTTTTACATATATTTATATTATATGTTATTGCTAAAAATTCTAGTTCTTTTATATATTCTATAGATTTTTTTTTTTTTTGTTTTTTAGTTATAACTCCTATTATAATAGCTTTTTTTTTCATTTTATTTATAATAGATTTTTTTTTATTTACAAAAAGTAATTTTTTTACAAAAAGTAATTAAATAAAAATTATATTAATTATTAAATTTTATTAAATTATTAATTAATTAATTTTATGTTTATTAATTTTTTAGATTTTTTTTTAAAAAAATTAGAATTTTTTTTTAAAAAATTTTTTAAAATTTTAGTTTTTTTAGGAAATATTCCTAATTATTTATTTTTAACTATTTTTATTATTTTTTTATCTATTTGGCTATTTATGCTTTATAATAAATATAATAAATAAATAAAATATAAAATTAATATTTTATAAAATTAATAATTATTTTTAATAAAATAATATATAAAAAAATTTATTAAATAAATCAATTATTATGTTATTATATTACATTATTATGTGGTATACAATAACAATAATAGGAAGAGTTAATGTAGGAAAATCTACTTTATTTAATAGAATTATTGAAAAAAAAGAAGCTATTGTTGACAAAATAGAAGGAATAACAAGAGATATAAACGTTAAAAAATTTAATTGGAGAGGTAAAAATTTTTTTATTGTAGATACAGCAGGATATATTAAAAAAAATAGTAATATTATTGATTTTGAAATTAAAAAAAAATTTTTTTTTTCATTAAAAAAAAGTGATTTTTTTATATTTTTAGTTGATATAGATGGAATAAATTATTTAGATAAAGATATTTTTTTAATTTTAAAAAAATATAATAAACCAATATTTTTAACAATTAATAAAATTGATAAAACAAAAAATTATTTTAATTATACAGAATTTTATCAATTAGGAATACAAAAACATTATTGTATATCATCAATAACTGGAGAAGGAATAGGAGATTTATTAGATGATATTTATAATTATTCATTAAAATTAAAAAAAAAAAATAATAAAAATCTAAATATAGATTTATTACCTAAATTCGTAATTTTAGGAAAAACTAATGTTGGAAAATCTAGTTTTATAAATAATTTAATTGGTTATGAACATAATATAGTTACAAATATTCCTGGTACTACTATAGAAAATTTATATACATATTATAATAAGTTTAATTTAAAATGTATTTTAATTGATACTGCTGGAATTAAAAAAAATAAAAAAAAAAACAAAATAGAATATTATTCTAAAATAAAAACTTTTAATGCTATAGAAGAATCTGATATTTGTTTATTAATGATAGATGCTAGTATAGGTTGGACATCACAAGATTATAATTTTTTTTATAAAATAAAAAATAAAAAAAAAGGTATAGTAATAATAGTTAATAAAATAGATTTAATAAATAATAATAAAATAAAAAAATTTAAAGAATTTTTTAATAAAAATATATATTTTAAATATATTCCTATATTTTTTTATTCTGTTAAAAAAAAAATAGGTTTTTTAAATATTATTAAAAAATTAATAGAAATAGAAAAAAAAAAAAAATTAATAATTAAAACAAGTTTATTAAATAAAAAATTAATACCTTTATTAAAAAAAATACATCCTCCATCTATTTATGGAAAAATTATAACAATTAAATATTGTTTTCAATTACATAATGCTTATATACCTACATTTGTTTTTTTTTCTAATCATCCAAAACTTATTAAAATAACATATAAAAAATTTATTGAAAATAAAATTCGTTATTTTTTTAATTTTGATGGAGTTCCAATAAAAATTATATTTAAAAAAAATTAAACAATTAAAAATGAAAAGATAAATTAAAAATGAAAAGAGAATATATTACAAAAGAATTAATAAAAAAAATACATAAAAAAATTTTACATTTAGAAAATGTAGAAAGATTAAAAATATCTAAAAAAATAAAAGAAGCAAGAGAACAAGGAGATTTATCAGAAAATTCTGAATATGATGCTGCAAAAAAAGAACAAGAAATTTTAGAAATTAAAATATTAAATATAAAAAAAAAATTATCTAAATATATAGTAATAAATCCTGATAAATTAGATCATTCTAAAGTATCTATATTTTCAACTGTTAAAATAAAAAATATTTCTTTACAAAAAGAAGAAACATATACATTAGTTCCTGAAGGAGAAAATAATATAAAAAAAAATAAAATATCTATAAATACTCCAATTGCTTTAGGTCTTATTGGAAAAAGTATTGGAGATACATCTAATATTAAATTACCAAATGGTAAAATAATAAAATTACATATTATAGATATTTTTTATAAAAAAAAATAAAAAATTTTTTATAAATAATAATGAATATTTTTAAAAAAATTATTTTAGGTAAATTACCATCATATAAAATTTATGAAGATGAAAATAGTATAGCAATTTTGGATATTTACCCAATTAAAATTGGACATACAATAATTATACCTAAAAAAAATATTAAAGAAATTTTTAATCTTGAAAAAAATAAATATTTAAAATTGATGTTTTTTACTTATAAAATAGCAAATGCTATAAAAAAAACTATTTTATGTAAAAAAGTAAGTATAGTTACTTTAGGTTTTGAAATTAATCATGCACATATTCATCTTATTCCAATTAATAAAGAAAGTGATATAAATTTTAAAAATAAAAAAAAAATTAAAAATAATATTTTTTTAATAATTTGTAATTCAATAAAATATAATTTATAATTTTATTTTTTTTATTTTGTACCCAGAACGGGATTCGAACCCGTATAATACATAAAATATTATTAGATTTTGAGTCTAATGCGTATTCCTATTTCGCCATCTGGGCTATTTTTTTAAATTAAAATTATAAAAATTAAAAATAAAATAAAAATTAAAAATAAAATTATAATAAAAATAAAATTATTAAAAATTAAAAAAATGATGTATGGTAAGAGTTAGATTTGCGCCAAGTCCTACTGGCCCATTACATATAGGAAGTATAAGAACTGCTTTATATAATTATTTATTTGCTAAAAAAAATAATGGTTCTTTTATATTAAGAATAGAAGATACAGATAAAAAAAGATATGTTTTTAAATCAGAAAAACATATTATTGAATCTCTTAATTGGTGTAAAATTTTTCCAGATGAAGGTATTTGTTGTGGAGGAAAATATGGACCTTATAGACAATCAGAAAGAATTCATATTTATAATTATTATATAAAATATTTAATAAATAATGGATATGCATATTATTCTTTTGATAAAAAAATGAATAAAAATAATTATGTTATTAGATTAAAAGTTCCTAAAAATAAAAAAAAATATATTGAAATACAAGATCTTATTAAAGGAAAAATTTATATACCAACAAACAATATTGATGATAAAATTTTAATTAAATCTGATGGAAATCCAACTTATCATTTTGCAAATGTTATAGATGATCATTTAATGAAAATAACTCATGTAATTAGAGGAGAAGAATGGATATCTTCTACTCCATTTCATTTAATTTTGTATAAATATTTTAATTGGATACCACCATATTTTGCACATTTACCATTATTATTAAGTAGTAAAGGAAAAATTAGTAAAAGAAATTTAAATAGTAAAAAAATAATTTATCCTATTAAATGGACTGAAAATAAAAAAATATACAATGGTTTTAAAGAGAAAGGTTTTTTACCAGAATCTTTTATTAATTTTATTGTATTATTAGGATGGAAACCTAAAATTGAAAAAGAATTATTTTCTTTAAAAGAATTGAAATTTATTTTTTCTATAAAAGATATAAATAAAACTAATGCAAAAGTTAATATACAAAAAGCAGTATGGTTTAATCAACAATATATAAAAAAAAAATCATTAAAAGAAATTATTTTTTTATTTTTATATGAATTAAATAAAAAACAAATTACATTAGAAAAAATTAAAAAAATTTTAAAAAAAGAAATAATTAAAGAAATCTTAAAAAGAATTAGTTTTTTTTCTGATATTTTTAATGAAATTTTTTTTATTCCTCCAAAATTTTATGATGTTAATATTATTAAAAAAAATTTTAATAAATATGATATATTTATTTTAGAAAAAATAATAGATATTTTTTCTTTAAATTTAAATAAAAAAATTAATAATGATTATTTAATAAAAAGTTTTATTTCAAATTTAAATAAAGAAAAAATAATTAAAGTTAAAAAAATAATTAGATTTTCTATTGTAGGAAAATTATATGGAATGGATATTTTTATTATATTAAGAATAATAGAAACAAACGATTTATTAAAAAGATTAAAAAAATTATTAATTAAATTTAATTCAATATTAAATTAAATTTAATTTAATTCAATATTAAATTAAATTTAATTTAATTCAATATTAAATTGAAAATTTTTTTTAAAACTTAATTATTTAACATTTATTTAATTATTTAACATTACATTTTAACATTACATTTTAACATTACATTAATAATAATAATTTTTTTAAATAATAATTTATTTATTTAATTAAAAATTATTTATTTAATATTTAAAAATTATTTATTATATAATAAATTTTATTTTATTTTTATTATATATTTATTTATATTTATTATATAATAAATATTATTTAAATAATTAATAAATATTATAATAATAATTATTTTAATATAATAAATTTATATTTGCATATAATAGTTATATTTGTATAATATTTTATTAAAAAATTTTATTGGAAATTTATTTATATAAAGATTATATTTTTTAACTTTTTCATTAAATTTTTTTATTTCATAATTTATTAAATTTTCTGTTAAATCTATTTTATATTTAATATCATAAAAATTTTGAATATATTTATTTCTTTTTTTTATTTTTACTTTATATTTATAATAATAATATTTATCAAATATTAATAAAAATATATTTAATGAATTTTTTAATAATTCTTGTTTTTTTTTAAAAATTTCTATCTTTTCTTTATTTAATTTATTATAAACATTGAATGTAATTGAATTATTAATTGAATAAATTTTTTCTATTGCATTTATTAATTTATAATTTTTTTTATAATTTATTTTTTCTGTTAATTTTATATCGTTAATTAAAATATTTATTAAATCATTTTTTATTTTATAATATTTTTCAACTTTAATCCATTGTTTTTTTAAATCTTTATTTAATAATAATATATTATTATATATAGTTAAAGAAATATTTATAAAACATAAAATAAAAAATACATATATAATTAAAGAAAAAGACATTTTTCTTAAAAAAAAATTATTTATAAGCATATAAATAATTCTAAATAATATATATTTATATTTAAATAACATAGCTTTAAATACCATAGATATATAATAGAAATTTTAAATTATTATTTACGTTTAAAAAATAAAAAATAAAAATAAATTTATAAAAAATGAAGGAAAAAATAATTAATTATGTTTTTAATAAATATATAAAAAATATAAAAATTAATGATAAATTTAAAACAGGAGATACTATAACAATACATTATAATATAAAAGAATTAGAAAAAAATAGAATACAACTTTTTAAAGGAATTGTTATTCAAAAAAAATATAATAAAAAAGGAATAACAACATTTACAGTAAGGAAAATAAGTGATAATATTGGTGTTGAAAGAATATTTATGTTAAATAGTCCATTTTTAAAAAAAATTGAAATTAATAAAAAAGGAAAAGTAAAAAGATCTAAAATTTTTTATTTTAGAAAATTAAAAGGAAAAAAAGCTAAAATTAAAGAAATAAAATAAAATATGAATATAATAAAATATTAAAAAATATTATGAAAAAATATATTGTATTAATATTAAAATATATAGTAGTTTTTTTTATAATATATATTAATTTTTTTTTAACAAAAAAAAGTATTTTTAATAAAAATTTTAAAAAAAAATATGAGATAAATACATATGAAAATTACAATTACATTAATTTAGTAAAAAAATGTATTATTTCAGGATTATTACACAGTAATTGGGTTGATTTTTTTATAAATATGTTCTTATTTTATAATTATTCAAATATTTTGTTAAAAAATATTAACATATTAACCTTCCTAATTATTTATTTTTCATCTATTTTTTTTGTAAATATTATAATGTATTTTCTTAAAATAAGAACAAATTATGTTAATTCTCATGGAGGAATTAGTTGTATTATGTATATTACAAGTTTAATAAATCCAATTGCAGAAGCTTATATTTTTCCAATATCAATTAAAATTTGGTTATTGACAATTTTTTCTACATTTTATTTTGGATTTTTTTTAAAAAATTATTTAAAATTTTTACATATTTTAGGATCAATATTTGGTATAATTTTTTTATTATTTTTAAAATATAAATTTTTTATTTATAATTTTTATTATTCAACTTTTTATTTAGGAGTTTATTATTCAATATTAATACTTACTCCTATAATATATATATTTTACTATAAGTTAATAAAAGTTTTCTTTATATAATTAAAATTTTTAAAATTTATAATTATAAAATATAA
>NZ_JADFUB010000004.1 GCF_018200315.1 Candidatus Shikimatogenerans silvanidophilus | reverse complement strand
TTATCTAATATAGATATATCTAATAATATAGATAATAAAAAATCTAATATAGATAAAGATAAATCTAATATAGATAAATCTAAATTATCTAATATAGATATATCTAATAATATAGATAATAAAAAATTTAATAATGATATATATAATGTAGAAAATATTAAAGAAAAAAATACTGGATCTACATTATTTCAAATATTTTTTTTTACAAAAAGAATACATAATATAAGTAATCATTTAAAAAAAAATAAAAAAGATTTTAATTCTGAAAGATCTTTAATTAAAATTGTAGTAAAAAGAAAAAAATTACTATTATATATAAAAAAAAATAATAAAATATTATATAAAAAAATTTTAAAAGTATTAAAAATAAAAAAATAAAAATATTTATAAAACATATAAAACAATAAAATAATAAAAATAATGAATATAAAAAAGAATATATGAATATAAAAAAAGAATATAAAGAATATATAAAATTTGATGATGGAAGAAAAATTTCTATAGAAACTGGTAAATTAGCAAAACAAGCAGATGGTTCTGTAATTGTTAGAATGGGAGATACTATGTTATTAGCTACAGTTGTTATAGAAAAAGAAATAAAAGAAATTAATTATAATTACGATTTTTTACCATTAACAGTAGATTATAGAGAAAAATATTATTCTGTAGGAAAAATTCCTGGTGGATTTATAAAAAGAGAAGGAAGACCATCTGATGAAGAAATATTAACAATGAGATTAGTTGATAGAGTTTTAAGACCTTTATTTCCTAAAAATTTTTATCAAGAAATACAAATAATGATTTTTCTTTTATCTTATGATAAAAATGTTTTACCTGATAGCTTAGCATGTCTTGCCGCTTCTACAGCTTTAACTATATCTGGTATACCATTTAATGGACCTGTATCATCAATTAGAATAATAAAAATAAAAAATAATTTTATTATTAATCCTGGTATAGAAGATATTAAAAAATCAGAAATGGATTTAATTATAGGAGCTAATAAAAAATCTATTATTATGATAGAAGGAGAAATGAAGGAAATACATGAAGATGATTTTATAAATGCTATAAAAATAGCACATAAAAATATAAAAAATCAAATTAAAGCACAAAATAATTTATTTAATAATTATTCATTTTCTTTATCTAAATATAATAGAAAAAAAATTAATGAAATTTTTATAAAAAAAAAAGAAAAAGTAAATGAAAAAAAAATAATTAAAAAAAAAATTTTTTCATTTGAAAAAAAAATTTATTATATATTTAAAAATTTTAAATCAAAAAAAGATCGTTATTATGAATGTAAAAAAATATTAGAAAAAATTAAAAATTTTTTTTCTGAAGATTTTTTATCTAAAAATGAAAATATAATTAATTATTATTTCAATAAAATTAAAAAAATCATTTTAAGAAAAATGATTATTAATGAAAATATTCGTTTAGATGGACGTAAAAATAATCAAATTAGAAAAATAGAAAGTGAAGTAGATTTTTTACCTGGTGTTCATGGATCTGCTCTTTTTACTAGAGGAGAAACACAAGCTTTAAGTACTGTTACATTAGGATCATCTATTGATGTTAATAAAATTGATAATGCTATTATTGAAAAACAAGAAAAATTTTATTTACATTATAATTTTAATCCTTTTTCTACTGGAGAAGTAAAAAAAATAATGAGTGTTTCTAGAAGAGAAATAGGACATGGAAATTTAGCAAAACGTTCTTTAAAAAATATTATTCCAGATAATAATCCATATACAATTAGAATAGTTTCTGATGTATTAGAATCAAATGGATCTTCTTCTATGGCTACAGTTTGTGCTAGTACATTAGCTTTAATGGATGCAGGAATTAATATTAAAAATCCAGTTTCTGGAATATCAATGGGAATTATAATTGATAATAAAAAATATGTTATTTTATCAGATATAACAGGAGAAGAAGATCGTTTTGGAGATATGGATTTTAAAATTTCTGGTACTAAAAATGGAATTACTGCGTGTCAAATGGATGTTAAAGTAGAAGGAATTAATTATGATATTTTAAATGAAATTTTAAAACAATCTAATAAAGAAAGATTATTTATTTTAGAAAAAATGTTAAAAATACTTCCTAAGTATAGAAAAAAAATTAAACCTAACGCACCTAAAATTTTTATTATAAAAATTCCTAAAAATTTTATAGGTCTTGTTATTGGTCAAGGTGGAAAAAATATACAAGAAATTCAATCTTCAACAAATACTTCTATAAATATAGAAGAAAAAAATAATAAAGGTATTATAGAAATTATAGGTAAAGATGAAAAAAAAATTAAAAAAGCAATAGAAAAAATTAAAAAAATAACATTTATTCCAAAAATTGGAGAAATTTATAATGCAGAAGTAAAATGTATAAAAGATTATGGAGCTTTTTTAGAAATATCTAAAGGAATAGAAGGGTTTATTCATATTTCTGAAATAGATAATAAAAGAATTAAAAAAATACAAGATGTTTTAAAAATAGGTGATAAAATTAAAGTAAAATTAATACATATTGATTCAAAAAATGGAAAAATAAAATTTTCTAGAAAAATTATTTTAAATTTAAAAAAATAAATATAAATTTATTTTTTAATATTTTTTAAATATTTAATTTAAATAATAATTATTTAAATTATTTTTTATATATTTAAATTATTTTTTTTATGAGACAGTTAAAAATAAATAAAAAAGTTACAAATAGAGAATCAGAATCTTTAGATAAATACTTACATGAAATTAGTAAAATTGATCTATTAAGTACAGAAGATGAAGTTAAATATGCTAAAAAAGCAAAAAATGGTGATCAAAAAGCAATAGATATTCTTGTAAAGTCTAATTTACGATTTGTTGTATCTGTTGCAAAACAATATCAAAATCAAGGATTAAGTTTATGTGATTTAATTAATGAAGGAAATTTAGGATTAATTAAAGGAATTTGTAGATTTGATGAAACAAAAGGTTTTAAATGTATTTCATATTGTGTTTGGTGGATAAGACAATCTATTTTACAAGCTATAGCAGAACAATCAAGAATTGTTAGAAATCCAACAAATAAAATAGCTTTATGTACTAAAATTAATAAAGCTCAATCTAAATTAGAACAAAAATTACAAAGAACACCTTCTATAAAAGAAATATCAAAATTATTAAAAATTAATTTTAAAGAAATAGAAGAAGCTATGAAAAATTCAGTAAGACATATTTCTATGGATGCACCATTATTAGATGGTGAAGATTCTAATTTATATGATATTATTAAATATGAAGATTCTCCAAAACCAGATGAAGATTTAGAAAAAGAATCTTTTAAAAAAGATATTAATAGAGCTTTAGAAACTCTTAATGAAAGAGAACGACTTGTTATTAGATTTCATTATGGATTAGATGGATGTTCTCCTATGACATTAGAAGAAGTAGGTAAAGAATGTGGTTTAACAAGAGAAAGAGTTAGACAAATAGAAGGAACAGCTTTAAAAAGATTAAAAAATTCTTTTAGAAAATCTATTTTAATTCCTTATTTATTAAATTAATTAACTTATTTATTAAATAAATTAATATTTATTAAATTTATTTAATTTATTATATTAATTAATATATATATTTAATTAATCATTTATTTTTAATTAATTAATTAAATATATAAAATATATTATATATAAAATAAAATATATAAATATATATATATTTATATTATAATAAATAATATATTTATATATAATAAAATAATAATATATTTATATTTTTATTTATATATTTATATATTTTTTTAAATTTATTTATTTATATTTTTTAATTATTTCTTTATTTTTTAAATTTAAAATTTTTTTTTCTATATTATTTAATATTTTTTCTTCTTTTTTAAAAAAAGATTTTATAGATTCCTTTCCTTGTCCTATATTATTATTATTATAAATAAACCAATTACCATTTTTTTTAATAATTCCTAAATCTATAGATAATTCTATTATTTCATTAATTCTTGATATTCCTTTTCCATAAATTATATCAAATTCAACAATTTTAAAAGGTGTAGAAACTTTATTTTTTACAATTTTTACTTTTGTACGATTTCCTATAATTTTATCCTTATATTTAATAATAGGACCTTTTTTAATTTCAATTCTTATAGTAGAATAAAACTTTAAAGCATTTCCACCAGTAGTAACTTCAGGATTTCCAAAAAAAACTCCAATTTTTTCCCTTATTTGATTAATAAAAATTACCAAGCATTTATTTTTTCCAATACTAGAAATTAATTTTCTTAATGATTGTGACATTAATCTAGCATGTAATCCAATTTTATTTTCTCCAATTTTTCCTTCTATTTCACTTTTAGGAGTTAAAGCAGCTACTGAATCAATAACGATAATATCAATAATTCCTGATCTAATTAAATTATCAGATATTTCTAAAGCTTGTTCTCCATTATCTGGTTGAGAAATAATTAAATCTTCTACATTAACTTTTAATTTTTCTGCATAAAAACTATCAAAAGAATGTTCAGCATCAATAAAAGCTGCTACACCTCCAATTTTATGTATTTGGGATATTGCATGTAAAGCTAAAGTAGTTTTACCAGAAGATTCTTTACCATATATTTCAACTATTCTTCCTTTTGGATATCCTCCTACACCTAATGCAATATCTAATTTAATAGATCCACTTGGAATTACTTCTATTTTATCAAAATTTATTATATCTCCCATTCTCATAATTGTTCCTTTTCCATAAATCTTATTCATTCTTTCTAAAATATTTCTTATTCTTTCATTTTTTACATTTTTTTCATTATTTTCTTTACTTTCCTTATTTTCCTTATTTTCCTTATTTTTTTTCATACATTTAAATTTTTATAATTTTTAATATTTTTAATTAAAAAATTATTTAATAAAAAATTATTTAAAAAATTATTACAATTTAGTATAAAAAAAAATTATTATACTAAACTAAAAAGGAAGATCATCAAATTCTTCATCTAAATCTTCTTTAGATTTTTTTTTTTTATTATTTATTTTTTCAATTTTCCATGCTTGAATAGAATTAAAATATTTTGCTTCTCCTTCTGGATTTATCCACTCTCTACCTCTTAAATTAATAAAAACTTTAACATTATCACCAACTTTAAATTTATTTATTAATTCTAATTTTTCTTGAATACATTCTATTAATAAATTTTGTGGATATAAATCATTTGTTTTTATAACAAATTCTATTTTTTTAAAATTATTTCCAAATGTTTTTTTTGGGAATATTTTTTTTATAGTTCCTAATACTTCCATTTTATATTCATTTTATATTTTAACGTTTATTATAATATAACGTTAATAATAAATTAACGTTAATAAATTAATTAACGTTAATTTATATTTTTATTTTTTATTTTTTTATTAATATAATTAATTATTTTTTTAATTATATAAATTATTTTTTTAATTATTTTCATTATTATATTAATTGTTTTTTTTATTATATAAATTATTTTTTGTATTATTTTTTTCATTATTTACTTTTTCATTATTTACATTATTTATATAATTAGCTGAACTAATAGAAGAAATAAGATTAATCAACATATCCTTAGCTATACCTGGAGAATTTGGTAAAAGAATTAAATTACTTTTATTTGATTCTCCTATATATTGTAAAGTTTCATAATGTTGAGTCATAACAAGTAAAGAATATGCCTCTTGAGAAGATATTCCTACATTATTTTTTAAAATTTCTACAGATTCTAATAACCCTTTTGCAATTTCTATTCTTTGATCAGCTATTCCTTTACCTTGTAATTTTTTTGCTTCTGATTCTGCTTTTGCTTTAGTAACTATTTTAATTCTTTTTGCTTCTGCTTCATATTCAGCAGCTACTTTTTCTCTTTCAGAAGTATTTATCCTATTCATAGCATTTTTAACTTTTTCATCAGGAAGAATATCAGTAACTAATGCTTTAATTATAGAATAACCATAATTCTTCATAGATTCTTCTAATTCTGCTTTTATTTCAATTGCTATATCATATTTTTTTTCAAATACATCATCTAATTTCATTTTAGGTACTTTAGCTCTTACAACATCAAAAATATAAGAATTTATTTGCATATTTTTATTATCTAATTTATAAAATGCATCAAAAACTCTATCTGAAATTACTTTAAATTGAACAGATACTTTTAATCTAATAAATACATTATCTTTAGTTTTAGTATCAATTACTACATCTAATTGTTGTATTTTTAAATTAATTTTTCCAGTAATTTCATCTATTATTGGAATTTTAAAATTTAAACCTGCTTGTTTAATTTTATAAAATTTTCCTAATCTTTCTATTACTACAGCATTTTGTTGTTTAACAACAAAAATAAAATTTGATAATAAATAATAAAATGCTATTATAATTAATAAATAATAATAAATCATAAAATCATATTTTAAATTAAATAAATAATAAATATTAAATCATTAATAAAATAATTAAATCATTTAAATCATTAATAATATTAAATCATTCCTAAATCAAATTTAGCTTTTTCACTCATCATTTTATTTGTCCAAATAGGATTAAAAGTTAAATGTATATTTACATTTTTTATTCCATCTATTACTTCAATTTTATTTTTTACTTCTTCTATTAACATTTCCGCTACTGGACAATTAGGTGATGTTAATGTCATAATGATATCTACATTATTTTTTATATCTATTTTAACATCATATATTAATCCTAACTCATAAATATCTACAGGAATTTCAGGATCATAAATTGTTTTTAAAATTTTAATAATTTTTTTTTCAAAAAATATTTTTTTATTTTTTTTCATAATAAAAATAATTAAATTTAATTAATTTAATCAATTTTTTTATACATACATAAAATTAATTTGTGATTTAATTTTATTTATTTTTGGTATGTATATTAATTAATATTTATGTTAATATTTATGTATATTAATTAATATTAATATTTATTAATAAATTTTTAATACCTTTAAATTTTTAATACCTTAAATTTTTAATACCTTAAATTTTTAATACCTTTTTTAAATTTTAAAATAATCTATATCATATATCATATATATAATTATCATCTATATAATATTAATGATATTTTTTTATAATATTAATAATATTTTTAAAAAATATTTTATTTATTTTTATTATTTATCTTTTTATTTTATACTATTTTATTTTTATTCATTAATTAAAATTATATATTCTTTAAAATTTTATATTTTCTTTTAAAAAACTTTTTTAATATATTTATATTAAAATTATTTAATAATATAATAAATATAAAAATAAATTAATAATATAATCATATTAATTGATATTTTTAAATTTTCTTATTTTTTATTTTTATTTATATTATTTATTTTATTTTTATATTTTATATTTTATATTTTTATTTAAAATATTTTAATTTAAAATATTTTTTACCAGGTAATTTATTAATTAATTCCTTTATTTTAATATATAATACGTAAATATATTAATGCATATTAAATGACACGTAAATAATACATAAAATTTAATTAATATTTTATTTAAATTAATATTTTTTAATATTTAATTTTTAATATTTTAATTGCTTAATTTTATTAATTTTATTAATTTTATTAATTTTATTAATTTTATGAATTTATTAATTTTATTAATTTTATTAATTTTATTAATTTTATTAATTTTGTAATTTTATTAATTTTATTAATTTATTATTTATTAATTTTGTAATTTTATTAATTTTATTAATTTTATTAATTTTATTAATTTTATTAATTTTATTAATTTATTAATTTTATTAATTTTATTGTTATCATTTTATTATTTTATTAATATCCATAAAGTAAGTAATTATTTTTTTTTAAATCAATATTTCCATATATACTTAATACAGCATTATTTGGAACATAATATTTTTTATAAAAATCTATAAAATATTTTTTAATAATATCATTAATAATATCATTATTATAATTTATAACATAATATTTATTATATTTATTATTATTCTTATTAAATAATAATAATTTATATATAAAATTTAATATAAATTTTTGTTTTGAATAAAAATATTCTTTTATTATAAATTTTTTTTGATTTTCAATATATTTATTATTAATTTTAGAATTTCCCATTCTTTCATATTCTAAAATTAAAGCAATTTCTAATTTATTATATGGTAATAATTCATAATATGTTGTAAAATATTTTTTATTCTTATAATTCTTCTTATTATAAGAATTAATTTTTAATACATTATTATTATATTTATTATTATATTTATTAATATTTTTATTACAATTAAAAAGTAAATGTTCAAATAAATTATAAAAAACATTTTTACCTTTTTTTTTATGAATTATTCCAACATTATACTTATACATCATATAAACTGAAACTAATGTATTTTTATTATTTTTATTATTTTTATTATTATATAAAATAAATTTTAAAACATTTGGTAAAATATATTTTTTTATATAACTTTTTTTTATATAATTTTTTTTATAATGTTTATTGTAATTGTAATTATTGTAATTAAAATGTTTTTTATAAAAAATAGAAAAAATTGAAAACATAATAATTAATAAAAATCTAATCATATTATTTTTTTTTATATATATTTAATTTTTCTTTTAAAATTTTTATTTTTTTTAAAGTATCTTTCTCTTTTTTTTTTTCTTTATTTACAATCATAATAGGAGCTTTTAATATAAAATTTTTATTAGATAAATTTTCTTTAATTTTTTTAAGAAAATTTATTTTATAAATAAGTTTTTTTTTTAATTTACTATTATTATATTTATATTTTTTTTCTTTATTATATTTTTCATAATTTTCTTTTTCTTTTTTATAATAATAAAAAAATTTTTCGTTTTCAATATTAAAAAAATAATTATTGCATTTAATAGGTATAGAATTACAAATATTTATTTTAATATTTAACATTTTTTTTATTATTTCTATAAATAAATATTTATTTTTTTTTTTTCTAAAAAAAGAAAAAAATCATTTTTTATAATTTTTTCATTATTAATAACAAATCGTATTTTTTTAATAATATAAATTGTTTTATCAAATTTTTTTATTATTTCTATATTAATTTTTTTTTTTTAGGATAATTTGATAAAATTAATAATTTTTTTTCATTATTATCATGTAATAATTGCCAAATTTTTTCTGTAACAAATGGTAGATAAGGATGTATAATTTGCAATATTTTTTTAAATAATTTAATATTATTATCAAAAGAATAATAAGAAATAATTTTATCTTTTGTTTTAATTATTTCTAAATAATAAGAACAAAAATTTTTCCAAAAAAAATTATATATTTTAAGTAAAGAATCAGAAATTCTAAATTTTAAAAAATCTTCTTCAATACATTGTAATAATTGATAAAATTTATTTTTTATCCAAAAAAAAGAAATCTTTTCATATTTATTAATTTTATAATATTTTTTTTTTTTAAAACTTTTTATTAATAAAAAAGAATTCCATATTTTATTTATAAAATTTCTTCCTTGAATACATTTTTTTTCATCAAAAATAAAATCCTTTCCTTTTATAGAATTAAACAAAACAAAAAATCTAATACTATCTGAACCATATTTTTTTATCAATTTTTCAGTATTTGGATAATTACCTAAAGATTTTGACATTTTTTTTCTATATTTATCTCTTACTATTCCAGTAAAATAAACATTATAAAATGGTTTTTTATTAGTAAATAATAAACCAAATATTATCATTCTTGTTACCCAAAAAAATAAAATATCAGGTCCTGTAACTAAATCTTTTGTAGGATAATAATATCTAAAATCATTATTATTTTTATTTTTTATTCCATCAAAAACAGAAATTGGCCATATACAAGAAGAAAACCAAGTATCTAAAACATCATAATCTTGTACAATTTTTTCTGGTTTAATATTTTTTTTTTTTATTTTATTAATTGCTTTTTTATAATTTTCTGCTACTACAAATTTAGTAATTAATTTTTTATTTTTATAAAATGTATAATAATATACTGGAATTTGATGCCCCCACCATAATTGTCTTGAAATATTCCAATCTTTAATATTTTTTAACCAATTAAAATATGTATTTTCAATTTTTTTAGGATAAAATTTAATTTTTCCATTAACAACATATTTAAATGCAGAAATAGATATTTTTTTCATTTTTATAAACCATTGTAATGATAAAATAGGTTCAACAATAGAATTAGTTCTAGAAGAAAATCCTACAGAATATTTATAATTTTCTATTTTTAGAATAGATTTTTTTTTATATAATTCTAAAACAATTTTTTCCCTTGATTTAATTATATATAAACCTTTATATTTTCCAGCATTTTCATTTAAAGTACCATCTAAATTTAGAATATTAATAAAATCTAAATTATGTTTTTTTCCAATTATTTTATCTTTATAATCGTGTGCAGGAGTTATTTTCATACAACCTGTTCCAAAATTAATATCTATTGAAGAATCTAAAATAATAGGTATACTTTTATTTATAATTGGAATAATAGCTCTATCATTATGTAAATGATAATATCTTTTATCATTTGGATTAATTCCAATAGCTGAATCACCAAATATAGTTTCTGGTCTTGTTGTTGCAACAAAAATAAAATTATTTTTTTCTGTTTTATATTTTATATAATAAAGTTTACCATTAATTTCTTTATAATAAATTTCTTCATCAGAAATAGTAGTTTTTGCTACTACATCCCAATTAATAATATCATAAGATCTATAAATTAATCCCTTTTCATATAATTTTAAAAAAAATTTTATTACATTTTTATTCATATCTGAATCCATGGAGAATTTAATTTTACTCCAATCGCAAGAACAACCAATACTTTTTAATTGATTAATTATTTTTTTTTTATTATTAATTACATTTTTTTTAACAAAAATTAAAAATTTTTTTCTTCCAATATCTTCTTTTTTTAATCCTAATTTATTTAATTTTTTAATCATTAAAATTTCAGTTGCTATTGAAGCATGATCTGTACCAGGAACCCAACAAACATTATACCCTTTCATTCTATTTCTACGTATTAAAACATCTTGAATAGAATTATTTAAAATATGTCCTATATGTAAATCACCAGTTACATTAGGAGGAGGCATAATAATTGTATATGATTTTTTTTTATTTTTTTTTGAAAAAAAACAATTATTTTTTAACCAAATATTATAAATTTCTTTCTGTATATTTGTAAAATTTTCTATTTTTTTAGGAAATTTCATTAAATATAATATATTTTATTTTTTATATTATTATATTTTTAATAATTAATAATTAATAATTAATAATTAATAATTAATAAATTAATAATTAATAATTAGCATTTATTCCTAGTTCTTCTTCAATCCTTAATAATTGATTATATTTAACCATTCTATCAGTTCTTGATAAAGATCCAGTTTTAATTTGTCCTGTATTAAAAGCTACAGATAAATCTGATATAAAAGAATCTTCAGTTTCTCCTGATCTATGAGATATAATAGTATTATACATATATTTTTTTGCATAATTTATAACATCTATAGTTTCAGATAACGTACCAATTTGATTAGGTTTAATTAAAATAGAATTAGCTACATTTTTATAAATTCCTTTTTTTAATTTTGATATATTAGTAACAAATAAATCATCTCCAACTAATTGTATATAATTTCCTATTTTACCAGTAATTATTTTCCAACCTTCCCAATCATCTTCACTAAGTCCATCTTCTATAGACATTATAGGATATTTTTTAATTAAATTAATTAAAAAATCAATTTGTTCTATAGAATTTAATTGTTCACCATTTTCTTCAAATTTTCTATAATCATATATTCTTTTTTTTTTATTATAAAATTCAGAAGAAGCACAATCTAATCCTAACATTATATGTACTCCTGGCTCATATCCAGCATATTCTATAGCAAATAAAATTAATTCTAATATTTCTTTTATATTACTTAAATTAGGAGAAAAACCACCTTCATCTCCTACAGAAGTACTTAATTTTTTTTTTATTAATATTTTTTTTAAACATTGAAAAATTTCTGAACAAGCTCTAATTGCAAATGAAAATTTTTCAAAATTTATAGGAATAATCATAAACTCTTGAAAAGATATTGGAGTACTTGAATGAGAACCTCCGTTAATAATATTTACCATTGGTATTGGTAAAGTATTAGCATTTATTCCTCCAAGATATTTATATAAAGGAATTTTTAAATATTTTGCTGCAGCTTTAGCAACTGCTATAGATATTCCCAAAGTTGTATTAGCACCAATTCTACTTTTATTTTTTGTACCATCAATAATATTTAATCTTTTATCAATTAAATTTTGATCAAATATTGAAATTCCTATAAGTTCTTCTGATATAATATCATTAATATATGAAATGCATTTTAATACTCCTTTTCCTAAATATTCTTTTTTATCTCCATCTCTCAATTCTATAGCTTCATATGATCCTGTTGATGCTCCAGAAGGAACAGATGCTCTACCTAATATTCCGTTATTAGTAATAATATCTACTTCTATAGTAGGTACACCTCTTGAATCTAATATTTGTCTAGATTTAATATCTCTTATTATACTCATATTATTTTATTATTATATTATTTTTTATTTTATTATTATATTATTTTATTATTATTATTTATTTTATTTATTTTATTATTAATTATTAATAATAAATATTATTTATTTATTATTTAATTATTTATTATTTATTTATTATTTAATTATTATTTATTTAATTATTATTTATTATTATTATTATTATTGTTATTTATTTTATTAAAACCAATTAATTCTATTAAAGCCATTTTAGAATAATCTCCTAATCTTGGAGATATTTTTATAATTCTTGTATATCCACCCATTCTTTTTCTTAAAATATCAAAATTTTTTTTAAATAAAATAGATACAGTTTTTTTATTTTTTAAATATCTAAAAACCATACGTTTAGATTGAATATTATTATTTTTTGATTTAGTAATAATAGGTTCAATATATTTTTTTAATGATTTTGCTTTTGACAAAGTAGTAATAATTTGTTTTTTAATTATAAGAGAATTACTCATATTCATTAACATAGATTTTCTATGAGAAGAAATTCTTCCTAAATGATTATTTTTATTACAATGTTTCATAAATAAATTAATTATTTATTAAATTAATTAGGTTTTTTCATTTTAAAAGAAATATTTAAATTTTTCATTTCTTTTTCTAATTCTGTTAAAGATTTTTTTCCAAAATTTTTCATACTTAGTACAGTTTCTTTATCTAATAAAATTAGCTCTCCCCAAGTTTTTATATTAGAAGCTTCTAAACAATTTAATGTTCTTTTTGATAAATTTTCATAATCTGATAATTTTGTTTTTAAAATTTTTTTTATTTTTAAAAATTTATCATTTTTTTTATCATAATTTTTATTTTTTATTAATTTATTATATGATTTTTTAGATATAATAAATGATAAATAATCAAGTAAAATTTTACAAGATTTAAACAAAGCTTTTTTAGGATTAATTGTTCCATCTGTTTTAATATCAATTAATAATTTTTCAAAATCATTATTTTCATTTTCTAATTTATCTTTTTGTTCTATTTTATATTTAACATTTATAATAGGAGTATATATTGAATCAATATAAATATTACCTAATAAATTTTCTTCTTTTTTGTGTTTTTCAGATTGAACATATCCTTTTCCTTTTTCTATAAAAAAAGAAAAATTAATTTTTTTATCATTATTTTTATTAAATAAAATTAAATCTTTATTAACTATTTTAAAATAAGTAATAAAATTATTTAATTTTTCAGCAGTAATTATACCACTTTCTTTTATACTAGCATTAACTAATTCTTTATCTACTCCTTTTATAGTATTTTTTATTCTAATTTTTTTAAAATTTAAAATAATTTCAGTAACATCTTCTACAATACCATCAATACTTGAAAATTCATGATTAATATTTTCTATTTTTATATAAGTAATAGCATATCCAGTTAAAGAAGATAAAAGAACTCTTCTAATAGAATTTCCTATAGTAACTCCAAATCCAATTTCTAAAGGTTCTATTTTAAAAGATCCTATAAAATTTGTATTATTAATAACTTTTATATATGGAGGAGTAATAATAATATCTTCTTTCATATTATTTAGAATGCAATAATTCAACAATTAAATTTTCTTTTATTTTTTCAGGGATTTGAGATCTTTTAGGAATATATTGAAAAATTCCATTTTGTTTTTCTTTATCCCATATTAACCAATCTTGAAGATCATCTTTTTTTGAAGATAAAAGATTTTTAACAAATTCTTTATTTTTTTTTTTCATAGATATTATATCTCCAGGTTTTATAATATAAGAAGGAATATTAATTACTTTACCATTTACTGTAATATGTTTATGTGCAACTAATTGTCTTGCAAAAGGTCTAGTAAGAGCTATTTTTAATCTATAAACAACGTTATCAAGACGAGATTCACATCTTTGAATTAACAATTCTCCAGTTATTCCTTTTTTTTTATAAACATCATGAAACATTTTTAAAAATTGTTTTTCCAATATTCCATATATAAATTTTACTTTTTGTTTTTCAAATAATTGAAAAATAAATACAGATGGTTTTTTTTTATAGTTTTTACGAGGTCGTACAGGTTTATATTTTTTTTTAAATGTTTTTTTTTTAAAAAAAATATTTCCAAATTTTATATCTATTTTTCTTTTTGGACCTATATATCTTGCTGACATAATAAATAATTTTATTTTAATTAAACTCTTCTTTTTTTATGAGGTCTACACCCATTATGTGGTAAAGGAGTAATATCTTTAATCATAGTTATTTGCATTCCAGAATTATGTAATGCTCTTATAGCTGCATCTCTACCCAATCCTGGTCCTTTTACACTAACTTCTATTTTTTTTAAACCTAAACTTAATCCTTCTTTTGCAATTGTTTCTGCAGTAATTTGTGCTGCATATGGTGTATTTTTTTTTGATCCTTTAAATCCTATTTTACCAGCTGAAGACCAGGCTATAACATCACCATTTTTATTAGTTAATGTAATAATAATATTATTAAAAGAAGAATGTATATGAGCTTCTCCTACAGGATCAACTAATTTTTTTTTATTTTTTTTAAAAATTTTTTTTTTCACCATATTATTTTGTTACTTTTTTGTTACTTTTTTTTTATTAGCAACTGTTTTTTTCTTTCCTTTTCTTGTTCTACAATTATTTTTAGTTCTTTGTCCTCTTAAAGGAAGATTTAATTTATGTCTAATACCTCTATAACATCCAATATCTTTTAACCTTTTAATATTCATTTTAATTTCTGAACGTAGTTCACCTTCTACTTTAATATTTTTAGAAATAAAATTTCTAATTTTATTAAATTCTTCATCTTTCCAATCTTTTATTTTAATATTTTCATTAATATTAACTTTATTTAAAATATTTTTTGATGTTTTTTTTCCTATACCATATATATAAGTCAATCCTATAATTCCTCTTTTATTTTTTGGTAAATAAACACCTAAAATTCTAGACATAATTTAAAAATTTTTAACCTTGTTTTTGTTTAAATCTAGGATTTTTTTTATTTATAATAAAAAGTTTTCCTTTTCTTCTAACAAATTGACAATTAATACTTCTTTTTTTTATGGATGTTTTTACTTTCATAAATTTAATTATTAATTTAATTATTATTTTTTATTATTTTATTTATTTTATAAATATATATAATAATAAATATATAATAATTGTTATAATTATATAATAATTGTTATAAATATAATTAAATTATTTATTATTGTATTAAATTATTTATTTATTTATTTATGTTAATATCTATAAATAATTCTTGCTATTGTTAAATCATAATGAGACATTTCTAATTTAACTCTATCTCCTTTTAATAATTTTATATAATTAAGTTTCATTTTACCACCTATATAAGCTTTAATAAGATAACCATTATCTAATTTAACACGAAATACAGCATTAGGTAATTGTTCAATAATAACACCATCTGCTTCTAAACTTTTTTCTTTAGGCATAATAATATTTAGTATAATTTATCATTAATTATAAATTTATAATTTTAAATTATAAAATTATTAATTAATATTAAATTAATATTAAATTAATATTTTAAAAAAAATTAATATTTAATTACTATTTTATCATAATAAGAATTTAATATAAAAGTTTCTATTATTTGTAATAAATCGATTAACACTCCAATTGTTATTAATAAAGAAGATCCACCATAAAATAAAGAAAAATTTTCTGTAATTCCTATTAATCTAGATAAATTAGGAAATAACGATAACAAACCTAATAATATTGAACCAGGTATAGTAATTTTTTTTAAAATTTTTGATAAATATTCTTCTGTTTGTTTACCAGGAGCTACTTCAGGTATATATGAATAATTTTTTTTTAAATTTTCAGAAATATTACTTTCCTGCAGATTAATATTATTATAAAAATAAGTAAAAATAATAATAAATAAAAAAAATGATAAATTATAAAAAAAAACATACCAATTTGTTCCTATTAAATTCATTTTTTTATTTATGTATAAATAAATTATAGGAAAAAACATCATTGATTGTGAAAATATAATTGGTAATACACCAGAATGAAGAACTTTAATTGAAAAATAATTATATATATACTTTATTTTTTTTTTTTTTAATAATAAACTATTTTTTACATAAATTATAGGAATTTTTTTAACTAAATTAAAAATAGCAATACTAAAAGATATAATTATTATAAATAATATAATTTCTAAAAATAAAGTAAATTTTTTTTTTTTATAATATATTTCATTTATAAAAGAATTAGGAAAATTAACAATTATACCTATCATAATAATTAGAGAAATACCATTTCCTATACCTTTATTACTTATCATTTCTCCTAACCACATAGTAAATATAGTTCCTGTTACTAATAAAATTGTTGATAATAAATAAAAATATGTTTTAAAATATATATTTTTAATATTAAAAATATAAGGATTTTTATCCTGAATTAATATTGGTAATAGGTTATTTTTTAAAATAAAAATATAAAAATAACTTTGTATAAAAGAAATTAATAAAGTTAATAATCTAGTTAATTTAATTATTTGATTATTACCACTATCTCCTTCTTTTTGTAATTTTTGTAAATAAGGAATTAGATATGATAATAATTGTATCATTATAGATGAAGAAATATAAGGCATAAGGCCTAATGAAAGAATAGAATATTTTAAAAAACATCCACCAGTAAAAGAATAAAAAATTTGAATCATTCCATTAAAATTTGGATGATTTATTAAAATATATTTATTTAAATCTTTATTTTTTATACCAGGTAATGGTATAAAAGTAGAAAATCTATAAATTATTAAATAAAATAAAGTATTAAAAATTCTTATACGTAACTCTTTAATATTCCAAATATAATAAATTTTTAATATATTTTTTTTAATTAATTTTTTTAAAATTTTAAAAATATTTTTATTTTTAAAATTTAAAAATTTTTTAATAAAAAAATTAAAAATGTATTTCATCTATTTTAAAAGGTGTATTTATATTATTGATTGATAAATGCTATGCATGATGATATTATATACTATGCATTCATTGATATATAATATTATATATTATTTATTAAAATTATTATTAATATTAATTAATAATTTATAATAATTTATAATAATTTATAATAATTTATATTATATTATTATTAATATTAATTAATAATTATAATAATTAATAATAATTAATAATAATTAATTTTATTTTTTTATATTATAGTAAAATAGATTCTCCACCAAATTTTTTAATAGTAATAATAGAATTTTTGCTAAATTTATTAGCAAAAATTTTTAATTTTAAATTAAAAAATCCTTTATTTAAAATTTTAACAAAAATATTTTTATTTCTATTTTTATTTCTTATTATATTATTTTCTAAATAAAATTTCCTATCAATTATTTCTATATTTTCATTTTTATTTCTTTTAATAATTTTTTGTAAAAATCCTAAATTAATAGAAATAATTTTTTTTTTTTTAATATTAGTAAAACCTATTTTAGGTATAGATCTTTGTAAAGGTAATTGACCTCCTTCAAAACCAATTTTTTTAACATTTCCAGATCTAGATTTAGCTCCTTTATGACCTCTAGTAGATGTTCCTCCTTTTCCAGATCCTTGACCTCTACCTATTCTTTTTTTTTTTTTTTTTTTAAAAAATTATTTAATTTATTTAATTTTATCATATTATAAAAAATTTATTTAATTAAAAAATTTATGTAATTATATATAATATTTTTTTATCCATTAAATAATTTTTTTAAAGTAATACCTCTTTGTTTTAATATCATATCAATACTTCTTAAATTTGATAAAGCTTTCATTGTAGCTCTTGTTATATTCTTAGAATTATAAGATCCTATAACTTTTGATAAAATATTTTTTATACCAGCTATTTCTAAAATAACTCTTATAACCCAACAAGAAATAATTCCAGTTCCTTTTGTAGCTGGAAAAATAGAAACATATGTTCCCTTAAATTTAGCAGTTTGTTCATGAGGAATTGTGTCATTAATAATTGGAATATTAATTAAATTTTTTGTTGCATCAGATCCTGCTTTATGAATAGCATCTAAAGCTTCTTTTGCTTTTCCAAATCCAAAACCAATAGTACCATTATAATTTCCTTTAAGAACAATTGAATTAAAACTAAAATATCTCCTTCCTTTAGTTACTTTACATACTCTTTTTACAAATAAAAGTTTTTCTTTTAAATCTTTTATACCTTTTTTAACTTTTTTTTTTATAAAAAAATTCATTATTTTAAAATTTTTAATAATTAAATATATTAAAAATAATAATTAAATATATTAAAAATTTATTTAAAAAATTAAACCTAATTTTCTTAATCCTTCTGATAGATATTTTACTCTTCCATGATATAAATAACCATTTCTATCAAAAATTACTTTTTTTATTCCAATTTTATTAGCTTTATTAGCTAATAATTTTCCAACTTCATACGAAATAATTTTTTTATTATTTTTATTATTTTTATTATTTTTAATAAATTCTTTTATTTCTTTATCTTTAGAAGATGCTGATAACAATGTAATTCCACTAATATCGTTAATAATTTGAGCATATATTTCTTTATTGCTTCTAAAAACTGAAATTCTTGGTCTTTCTGACGTTCCAAAAATTTTTTTTCTAATTCTATTTTTTATTTTTTTTCTTTTATTATTTTTAATAATAGATTTTTTTATTTTCATATTTTAAATTTAGTTATTTAGTAGATTTTCCTGTTTTTCTTATAAGAATTTCATTAAAATATTTAATTCCTTTTCCTTTATACGGTTCTGGAAGTCTAAAAGAACGAATTTTAGAACAAAAAAAACCTAAAAGTTGTTTATCACAAGATTTTAAAATAATAATTGTATTTTTTCCTTTTTCTAAATTAATTTTTAAATCAATTTCATTTGGACATTGAATCATAATACTATGAGAATATCCTAAATGTAATTCTAATATTCTATTATTATCATTAAAAGAAGCTCTATAACCTATTCCAACTAATTCCAATTTTTTTTCAAATTTTTTATTAACTCCAATAATCATATTATAAATTATCATTCTGTAAAGACCATGAATAGATTTATTTTTTTTTTTATTTATAATATTATTATAAGAATAATTGACAAAAATTTTATTTTTTTCTTTTTTTAAAGAAATATTTTTTGGTATAAATTCTTTTAATTTTCCCATTGGGCCATTTACAATAAGTAAATTGTCATTTTTTTTATATATTTTTATATAATAAAAAACATTTTCAGGAATAAATATTGGTTTTTTTCCTATTCTAGACATATAATTTATATAATTTATATTATATTTTATATTATTATTTATTAATAATAATTATTAATAAATATAACATAAAATTTCTCCACCTAAATTATTATTTTTAGCTTTTTTTCCAGTCATTAACCCTTTAGAAGTAGAAATTATTGATATTCCTAAACCATTTAATACTCTAGGAATATTTTTAACATTACAATATTTTCTTAATCCAGGTTTACTAATTCTTTTTAAACATTTTATAACAGGAGAATGACATTTTTCATCATTATATTTTAACATAATTTTAATAATAATATTATTATTATTATTATTATTATTATGTAATTTATAATTTAAAATATATCCTTCTTCATATAAAATTTTTGTAATTTCTTTTTTTATTTTTGAATAAGGAATATCTACATAATATTTTCCTACAAATAATGAATTTCTTATTCTAGTTAAATAATCTGATATTGTATCTGTATACATAAAAATAAATTATTTTTTATTTACCTACCAACTAGATTTTTTTACTCCAGGAATATATCCTTTTGAAGCAAGTTCTCTAAATTTAATACGAGATATTCCATAAAATCTAATGAAACCTCTTGCTCTTCCAGTTAAGAAACATCTATTTCTTAATCTTACTGGACAAGAATTTTTTGGTAATTTTTGTAAGCCTTCATAATCTTTTTTTTTTTTTAAAAGCATTCTTTTTTTTAAATATTTTTTTACTAATTTTTCTCTTTTAATTTGTCTAGCTTTAACTGATTCTTTTGCCATTTTGTTTTTTTTTAAAAGGTAAACCAAATTTAATTAATAATAATTTAGATAATTCATCTTTATCAGTATTAGTTATAAAACTGATATTCATTCCAGTTATTATTTTTACTTTATCAATATTTATTTCTGGAAATATAATTTGTTCTTTAATACCTAAATTATAATTTCCTCTACCATCAAATCCATTTTCTTTAATTCCATTAAAATCTCTTACTCTTGGTAAAGAAATAGTAATTAGTCTATCTAAAAATTCATACATTTTATCTCTTCTTAGAGTTACTTTACATCCGATAGGAATTTTTTTTCGTAAATTAAATCCAGCTTCATCTTTTTTAGAATAACATGGAACAGCTAATTGTCCTGAAATACTAGTTATTTCTTTAATAGCATAATCTATAATTTTTTTATTTTTAACAGCAATTCCAAGACCTTGATTAATTACAATTTTTTCTAATTTAGGAACTTGCATTATATTTTTATAATTAAATTTTTTTTTAAAAAAAAAAATTATTTTTTCTTTATATAAAATTTTAAGTCTAGGACTATATTTCATTATTTATTTATTTATTTATATATTTTAATTTTTTTTTATAAATTCTAATTTTTTTTTTTTTTTTTATAAAAAAACTAACTTTTACAGGAATATTATTATTATCTAATTTAGATACTTTAGATAAATTAATAAACATTTCTTTAGTTAAAAAACCTGATTCATTTTTTTTTATATTATTATTATATAATTTATATTTTTTATTATC
Organism: Candidatus Shikimatogenerans silvanidophilus; assembly: GCF_018200315.1. GTDB lineage: Bacteria > Bacteroidota > Bacteroidia > Flavobacteriales > Blattabacteriaceae > Shikimatogenerans_A > Shikimatogenerans_A silvanidophilus. The sequence goes on along the minus strand of NZ_JADFUB010000004.1, from coordinate 10,443 downwards.
TTTTAATTTAATACTCTTTTTTACTAAATTAATTCCTTTAACTAAAACTTTATTTTTTTTTGGTAAAATTTTTATAACTCTTCCTATTTTATTTTTATCATTACCAGATAAAATAATAACTTTATCTCCATTTTTAATCTTTATCATATAATTAAATTAATTAATAATGTATGTATATAAATGTATATAAATAATGTATATATAATAAATATAATGTAAATGTAAAATATAATGTAAATGTAAAAAAATTATATGTATATAATAAAAATTTATTTATTAAATAAATTTGTATATAAATGAATATAATAAATATTTAAATAATTATAAATAAATTAATTAAATGAATATTTATTAATATTTATAAATTAATATTTAATTTAAATTACTTCTTTTGCCAATGAAACTATTTTAGTATAATTTTCTTCTTTTATTTCTCTAGAAATAGGACCAAAAACTCTAGTTCCTTTAATATCTCCATTATCATTAATAAGTATACATGCATTATCATCAAAACCTATATAAGAACCATCTTTTCTTTTAATTTTTTTTTTTGTTCTTATAATAACAGCTTTAGATGTTTGTCCTTTTTTTATAGTTCCTCCTGGTATAGAATTTTTAATAGAAACTACAACTTTATCTCCTAAACTAGCATATTTTTTTCCAGTTCCTCCTAAAACTCTAATAATCATAGCTTTTTTAGCACCAGTATTATCTGCTACTTTTATTACAGATTCTTGTTGTAACATAATAAATTAATTTTTATTTTATATTTTCTATTTTTATTAATTTACAATATTTTTTTTTACTTATTGGTCTAACTTCAACAAATCGTACTATATCACCTATATTAGAAATATTTTTTTCATCATGAACAAAATATTTTTTTTTTATTAAAAAAGATTTTTCATAACGAGGATGTTTAAAAATTTTATTTTGTTCTACAACTATTGTTTTATTCATTTTATTACTAATAACTACACCAATTCTTGATTTTTTTTTTTTCATATTAATTAATATTTTTTAATTATTATTAATTATTATTAATTATTATATTATTAATTATTATTTATTATTAATTATTATTATATTATATATTAATTATAAAATAATTATTATTTAATTTAATTATTTTATTATTATTTAATTATTAAAATTTATAATTAAAATTTATAATTATATTATTATATATAATTAAAAATAAAAATTATTTTTATATAATTAAAAATTATTTTTTTATTAATATTAAAATATTATTAAAATTTTTATTATTTATTATTTTTTAATTTTTTATTAAAAGTTTTAAATTTTGCTATTAATTTTCTAATTATTTTAATTTTTATTGGATTTTTTAATACTTGTATTTTATTATTAATACTTATTTTTTTATAATATTCTTTTAAAAAAGAAATTTTTTTTCTAATTTTTTTTATATCTAAATTAGATTTAGATAATTTATCTATATTAAATTCATCTAAATTTATTTTTTCTATTTTTAAAAAATTTATTTTATATAATTTATTATATAGTATATTATTAAATTTATTATTATATAGTATATTATTTATTTTATCTTTTTTGTAATTTTTATTATCATTTTTTTCTTCTTCTTTATTTTTTTCTTCTTCTTTATTTTTTTCTTCTTCTTTATTTTTTTCTTCTTCTTTATTTTTTTCTTCTTCTTTATTTTTTTCTTCTTCTTTATTTTTTTCTTCTTCTTTATTTTTTTCTTTTTTAAAATTCATTATAAATAAATTTTGTTTTTATTGGTAATTTACTAGATGCTAAACGTAAAGCTTCTTTTGCTATTTTCATAGATACACCATCTATTTCAAATAAAATTCTTCCAGGTTTAATAATTGCGACCCAATATTCAACATTTCCTTTTCCTTTACCCATTCTTACTTCTTGAGGTTTTTTAGTAGCAGGTTTATCAGGAAATACTTTTATCCAAATTTTTCCATCTCTTTTAATAAATCTTGTAGCAGCAATACGTGCTGATTCTATTTGTCTATCTGTTAACCAAGCACTTTCCAAAGATTTAATACCAAAAGAACCAAAAAACAATCTATTTCCTCTTTTAGAATTTCCTTTCATTCTACCTTTTTGTTTTTTTGAAAATTTAGTTTTTTTTGGTTTTAACATATTTATTTTTATTATAATATTTTATAAATTTTCTTTTTCCTTTTACTTTTCCTTTTATAAAATGATCGTATTTAGATATAGTAATTAATTCTTTATTTTTATTATATATTTCTCCTTTTTTTATCCAAACTTTAATTCCTACTCTTCCATAATTAGTAGTAGTTTCTGTAAAATAATAATCTATATTACCACGAAAAGTAGATAAAGAAATACTTCCTTCCTTATAAGATTCTGTTCTTGACATTTCTGAACCATTTAATCTTCCAGATATTTGTATTTTAATTCCATTAACATTATATTTCATAGCATAATAAAGAGCTTTCTTAATAGATTTTTTATATGACATTTTAGTTTTAAGTTGTTTTACTAAATTTTTTGCTACTAAAGGAGAATCTATAAAAGGTTTTTTAATTTCAAAAATATTTATTTTTATATCTTTTATATCTTTATGAATAATTTTTCTAATACCATTTTTTAATTTTTCTAATTCATCTCCTTTTTTTCCTATTAATAAAGCAGGTCTAGAGGTTGTAATAATAATTGTTATAAACCTTAAAGTTCTTTCAATATATATTCTTGATATTACATAATAATTAAAATATATAGAATATATATATTTTCTTATTTTATAATCTTCTGCAATTCTTTTAGCATAATCTCCATACCAAATAGATTGCCACTCAAATATTACTCCTAAACGATTAGAAATTGGATTTGTTTTTTTTCCCATAATTTTTATAAATCAATCTTAATTTTAATATTACTAAATCTTTTTTTTATTTGATTTCCTCTACCTTGTGGAGCAGTAAGTAATCTTTTTAAAGAATATGATTCATTAACTAAAATTTCTCTAATATATAATTTAGAGTATTCTATTTCATCAAAATTATTAATTTTTTTTTTAATTTTCCAATTATTTAATAATGATAATAATAATTTTTCAAAAATTATAGAAGAATATCTTTTAATATTTTTTAATATATTTAAAGAATCGATTATATTTTTTCCTCTAATAATATTTGCTATTAATCTCATTTTTCTTGGAGATATATTACAATTTTTTAATTTAACATAAACTTCTTTTTTTTTTTTTTCTTTTTTTATAAAAGACTTTTTTTTTTTTCTTGATCCCATAATTTTTTACTTAATTTTATTTTTATTTTTATTTTTTTTTACTTTAATTTTATTCATTTTATATCCAGAATGTCCTCTAAAAGTTCTTGTTGGAACAAATTCTCCTAATTTATGTCCTACCATATTTTCTGTTATATAAATTGGAATATGTTTTCTTCCATTATGAACAGCAATAGTATGACTAACAAATTCTGGAATAATCATAGAAGATCTAGACCAAGTTTTAATAACTTTTTTACTTTTATTTTCAAGAATTTTTTTTTTTAATTTATAAAATATATATGGTCCTTTTTTTATTGAACGAGGCATAATATTAATTATTTTTTATTTTTTTTTTTTTTTCTAAATTCTATAATATATTTATTAGATAATTTTTTTTTTTTTCTTGTTTTAAAACCTTTAGAAAATATAATTTTTCTACTTCTTGGATATCCACCAGTAGCTTTTCCTTCTCCACCACCCATAGGATGATCTACTGGATTCATAGCTACTCCCCTTGTTCTTGGCCTAATTCCTTTCCAACGATTTTGTCCAGCTTTACTCATTTTAATTAATTTATGATCATTATTTGAAATAGAACCTATTGTAGCCATACAATTATTTAATATTCTTCTTGTTTCACCTGAAGGTAATTTAATAATAACATAATTTTTTTCTTTAGCCATAACTTGTACAAATGAACCTGCACTTCTTGCAATTGATGCGCCTAAACCAGGTTTAATTTCTACACAAGAAACTATAGTACCTAATGGAATATTTTTTAAACACATAGAATTCCCGATTTTATTTTCTATATAATTTTTTTTACTAGAAATTATTTTATCTCCTATTTTTAATCCATTTTGAGATATAATATATCTTTTTTCTCCATCTATAAAATTAATAAGAGCAATAAAAGAAGATCTATTAGGATCATATTCTATAGATTTAACTATAGATATAATATCAAATTTATTTCTTTTAAAATCAATAATTCTATATTTTTTTTTATGTCCTCCACCATGATGTCTAACAGTTCTTTTTCCATAATTATTTCTTCCACTATTTTTTTTTATACCTTTAGATAATTTTTTATTAGGTTTTGAACAAGTAATTTCTTTAAAAGAATTTCCTATTCTAAATCTTCTACTATAAGGAATTGGTTTAAATTTTTTAATTGGCATTATTAATTTTATTTATATTTTTATTATTATTAATATTATTATTAATATTATTATTAATATTATTATTAATATTTGTATTTATATTATTTTTAATTTTTATAAAAACTTTTTTAAATTTTTGTGTAAAACCAATAATTAATTTATTATTTTTTTGTTTTATTTTTTTTTTTCTTTTATAAATACAAGTATTAATTTTCAAAACTTTTACATTATATAATTTTTCAATTTCTTTTTTAATTTCTATTTTATTAAAATTAATTTTTGCTAAAAAAACATATTTATTTTTTAATAAATTTTCTATTTTAGTTTTATTTGTTAATAAAGGTTTAATTAAAATCATTTTTTTATTATTTTATCAAATTTTTTTAAAAAATATTTTAAAGAATCTTCTATAAAAATTAAATAATAATAATATAAAAGATTATAACTATTTATTTCTTTAAAATTTAAAGTATTTATTTGTGGTATATTTCTACAAGATAAGTATAAATTTTTATTTATATTATAAGTAACAATTAAAATTTTCTTTTTTAAAAAATTTAATGATTTTGATTTATTTAATGATTTAATTAAATTAATTATTTTTTTTGTTTTAGGATTATCTATATTAAAATTTTCTAAAATTATAATTTTATTATTTTTTAATTTTTCATTAATTATAGATAATTGTGATAATTTTTTAACGTTTTTATTTAATTTAAATTTATAATTTCTTTTTACTGGTCCAAAAATTCTTGCTCCTCCTCTAAATAAAGGATTTTTTATACTTCCTTTTCTTGAATTTCCAGTACCTTTTTGTTTTTGTATTTTTCTAGTACTACCAGTAATTTCTTTTTTTACTTTTGTTTTACTATTTCCATGTCTTTTAGAAAATAAACATCTTTTAATATCAAGATAAATTGAATATTTATGAGGTTTAATCAAATATTTATCATTAAAAATAAATTTTTTATTTATTTTTTCACCTTTATAATTTAAAATTTCTATTTCCATAATTTTTCAATAATTACATATGAATTATTTCTATTTCCTCCAGGAATAGATCCTTTTACAATAATAAAATTTTTTTCTTCATTTATTTTAATAATTTCAATATTTTTTATAGTACAATTTTTATTTCCCATTTTTCCAGCCATTTTTGTTCCTTTAAAAACTCTTGATGGATCAGAACCTGCTCCTATTGACCCAGGAGCTCTTAAACGATTATGTTGACCATGAGTTCTTTCCCCTACACCAGAAAATCCATGTTTTTTTACTACTCCTTGAAACCCCTTTCCTTTAGATAAAGAAGTTATTTTTACTAATTCTCCTTTTTTAAATAAATTAACTGTTATTTTTTGTCCTAAATAAAAATCATCTATATTTTCAATTTTAAATTCTTTTATTATTTTTTTAGGAGAAATTTTTGATTTTTTAAAATGTCCTAAAGTAGGTTTATTATATTTTTTTTTTTTAATAAAACCTATTTGAATAGATTTATAACCATCTTTTTTAAGATTTTTAATTTGCGTTATATAACAAGGTCCAGATTTTAAAATAGTACATGGAATATTTCTATCGTTTATAAATAAACTAATCATTTTAATATATATACCTATAATTCCTATCATATTTATTAAGTTTTCATTTCTATCTCAATACCACTTGGAAAAGTTAAACCAACTAATACATCAATTGTTTTTGTAGAAGCATTATAAACATCTAATAATCTAACATGTGTTCTTAATTCATATTGATCTCTTGATTTTTTATGTACATGAGGAGAACATAAAATAGTATATATTTTTTTTTTTGTAGGTAACGGTATAGGTCCATTAACAATTGCATTAGTAGAATTAACTGCTTTTACAATTTCTTTAGTATATTTATCTAATAAAGTATTAGCATAAGATTTTAATTTAATTCTAATTTTCTTTTTATTTTTAAGAATTTTTATCTTTTTTTTATTTTTCATAATTATTTTTAATTGTATTAATTATATATTTTTAATTTTTTCATATATATGTTCTGGTATTTTCATATAATGAGAAAATTCCATAGTAGAAATAGCTCTACCAGAAGAAAGAGTTCTTAAAGAAGTAACATATCCAAACATTTCTGATAAAGGAACAGTTGCTTTAATAATTTTTATTCCTTTTTTATTTAAAATATCTTGTATTATAGCTCTTCTTCTATTTAAATCACCAACAATATCACCCATATTTTCTTCTGGAGTAATAACTTCAATTTTCATTATTGGTTCTAAAATTACTGGTTTTGCTTTTTTAGAAGATTCCTTAAAACCAATTCTTGCTGCTATTTCAAAAGATAATTGATCAGAATCTACAGGATGATAAGATCCATCTTTTAAAATAACTTTCATAGATTCAATTTCATAACCGTAAATAGCTCCATTTTTCATAGATTCTAAAAATCCTTTTTCTATAGATGGAATATATTCTTTTGGAATATTTCCTCTTCTTACTTTACTAATAAATTCTAAACCTTTATTTTTTTTAGAAGGACCTATATTAAATAAAATATCTGCAAATTTTCCTCTTCCTCCTGTTTGTTTTTTATATATTTCTCTATGTTCTACTGATTTAGTTAACATTTCTTTATATTCAACTTGTGGAATTCCTTTATTTAATTCTATGTTAAATTCTCTTTTAATTCTATCAATAATAATTTCAAGATGAAGTTCTCCCATTCCAGAAATAATTGTTTCTCCAGTAATTTTATTAATTTTAACTTTAAAAGTAGGATCTTCTTCAGATAATTTAGATAAAGACATACTCATTTTATCAAAATCAGATTTATATTTAGGTTCTATAGAAACACCTATTACTGGATCAGGAAATGAAATATTTTCTAAAACAATTGGTTTTTTTATATCACATAATGTATCTCCAGTTTTAACATTTTTAAATCCAACTATAGCACCTATATCTCCAGCTTTAATTTCATTAATAGGAATTTGTTTATTTGCATGCATTTGATAAATTCTAGAAATTCTTTCTTTATTACCTGTTCTAGTATTTAATATATATGATCCAGATTTTAATTTTCCAGAATATACTCTAATAAAAGATAATTTACCAACAAATTGATCTGTCAAAATTTTAAAAGATAAAGAAGAAAAATATTCTTTTTCGTTAATTTTTCGTATTTCTTTTAAATTATTTTCTGGATTAATTCCAGTTACATTATCTATGTCAATAGGAGATGGTAAAAATCTACATATAGAATCTAAAAGACATTGTACACCTTTATTTTTAAAAGAAGAACCACATATAACTGGAACAAATTTCATTTTAATAGTTTTTTTTCTTATAAGATAAATAATTTCATCTGAAGATAAAGAGTTAGGATTATTAAAAAATTTTTCCATAAAAAAAAAATCATCTTCTACAAGACTTTCTAATAACATTGTTCTATAATTATCAGAAATTTTTTTTAAATTATATGGAATTTCATCTATTTTATACTTCAATCCAAAATTTTCTTTTTTCCAAAAAATTGCTTTATTATTAATTAAATCAACTATACCTTTAAAATTATTATCTGATTCAATTGGTATTTGTAAAATTAATATTTTTGAATTAAATATTTTTTTTATTTGAGAACAAACATTAAAAAAATCAGCTCCTTGTCTATCCATTTTATTAATAAAACATATTCTAGGAACATTATATTTATCTGCCTGTCTCCAAACTGTTTCTGATTGAGGTTCTACTCCATCTACAGCACTAAATAAAATAATTAAACCATCTAATATACGAAGAGATCTTTCTACTTCTACAGTAAAATCAACATGACCAGGCGTATCAATAATATTAATTTTATAAATATTATTATTTAATTTCCAATAACAACTAGTAGCTGCAGAAGTAATAGTAATTCCTCTTTCTTGCTCTTGTTCCATCCAATCCATAGTAGCTTCTCCATCATGAACTTCTCCTATTTTATGATTTATTCCAGTATAAAATAAAATTCTTTCTGTAGTTGTTGTTTTACCAGCATCAATATGAGCTGCTATACCTATATTTCTTGTATATTTTAATTTTTCCATAATTTAAAATCTAAAATGGGAAAATGCTTTATTAGATTCAGCTATTTTATGAATATTTTCTTTTTTTCTTATAGAATTTCCTTCACCTTTATAAGCTGATATAATTTCTAATGCAAGTTTTTCTGACATAGTTTTTTCTTTTCTTTCTCTAGAAGTTTGTATTAAAAACTTTATTGATTTAGAAATTTTAGAATTTATTTGTAAAGAAACAGGAATTGGAACATTTGAACCTCCTATTCTTTTAGTTTTTACTGATACATTAGGCATAATATTTTTTAAAGCTTGTTTCCATATTTCTATAGCAGATTTATCATAGGATTTATCTTTAAATTTTTTTTTTTCATTTTCTATAATTTCCATAGCATCATAAAAAATATTATATGCTTTCATTTTTTTACCATGTTTCATTAAATTATTAACAAAACGTGTAACTAAAGAATCTTTAAATTTTGGATCAGGTAAATATATTTTTTTTTTAGATTTAATAGATCTCATATTTTTTATTTTTTATATTTTTTATTTTTTTTTTTAACTACATTTTTTTCTTTTTTTACTTCATTTTTTTCTTTTTTTACTCCATATAAACTTCTACTATTTTTTCTTCCATTTACACCTAATGTATCTTTTGTACCTCTAATTATATGACATCTAACTCCAGGTAAATCTCTAGCAATTTTTCCACCAGCAACTAAAACAATAGAATGTTCTTGTAAATTATGTCCTTCTCCTCTAATATAAGAGATAACTTCTTTACCATTAGTTAATCTTACTCTAGCTACTTTTCTCATAGCAGAATTTGGTTTTTTAGGTGTTGTTGTATAAACTTTAGTACAAACACCTCTTTTTTGAGGTGAATAATCTAATATAGACGATTTATTTCTTTTTTTATTTTTTCTTCCTTTTCTAATAATTTGTGATATAGTTGGCATTTTAATAATTTTTATAATATTTTAATAAAAAAATAATATAATTTTAAAAAAAATAATATAATTTTTTTAAAATAAAATTTTTTATAAAATAAATTTATATAAATTTTTTATCAATATATTTACAAGTAGAAAGTATTTTTGGATTTCCATTAACAATACAAATAGTATTTTCGAAATGAGCAGAAATTTTATTATCTTTTGTAGTTACTGTATATCCATCAGAATAAATATTTATATCACTTTTTCCAATATTTACAATTGGTTCTATGGCTAATACCATACCATTTTTTAATGTTTCTCCAGTATTTTTTTTTCCATAATTAGGAATCATAGGTTCTTCATGAATCTTTCTTCCTATACCATGACCAACAAATTCTTTTACAATACTATATCCTTTTGACTCAATATAATTTTGTATAAAAAATCCTATATCACCTATTTTATTTCCATTTTTACAATTAGAAATTCCTATATATAAAGAATTTTTAACTATTTGAATAAATTTATTAATTTTAGGATCATCTCCCAAAAAAAAAGTATAAGCTTGATCACTATAAAAATCATTCATTATAACACCACAATCTATTGAAATTAAATCACCCTCCTTAAAATATGTTTTATCTGGTACACAATGAACTACTTTATTATTAGGAGAAATACATAAAGAATATTTAAAATTATTTAAACCTAAAAAAGCTGGTTTTCCTCCATTATCATATATAAATTCCTCTGCTAAATTATTTAAATAAATACCATTAATTCCAGGTTTTAATTCTTTAGATATAATTCCAAAAGTTTTAGAAGTTAATTCAGCACTTTTTTTAATTAAAAAAATTTCTTCTTCTGTTTTTAATAATTTTTTTTTAAACATGTAAATAAAAATTTATTAATAATTACAAAATAGATATTTTATTTTTCAATAAAATATTTATTTTATTTATTTATTTATTTTTATTTTATTTTTTTTATATAAAATATTTTATATTAAAAATAATTTTTATTAAATAATTATTTATTAAATAAT
>NZ_JADFUB010000003.1 GCF_018200315.1 Candidatus Shikimatogenerans silvanidophilus | reverse complement strand
ATTAAATTATTTATTATAAATAATTAAATATATGTTTGTATAAACATGTAATTATAATGTAATTATATTATGTATAAATATGTTTATATTTATTTATAAAATAAATAAATATAAAATATCAAATATCAATTATAAATAATATTCATACAACAACATTCATATAAACATTCATAATAATACAAATAATACAACATTTAAATACATACATAATAATTATTTATTTAATGCATATGTATGTAAGTAATGTAAATTCATATGTATTATATATTAAAAAATGCATATGTATTATATATATTATAATAAAAATAATAAAAATATTATAAATATTATAAAAAAAATTCATTAAAAATTTTATTATGAAATTATTAAAATTATTAAATTTAAAAATATTTAAATTATTATTTATTTTTATTATTTATACAATATTTTTTAATACAAATAATAAAAATTATTTAAAATTTAATAATAAAGAAAATATTAAATATTATTTAAACAAAAAATTAAAAGAAAAAAATAAAATATATTATGAATATAACAATAATGTATCTTTTATAAATTTATCTGAAATAATTAAATTACTTCCAGAATATAAAATATTAGAAAAAAAAATATATAATATATATAAATTCTATGATATAGAATTTAAAAAAATTATTTTAAAAATAAAAAAAAAAATAAAAAAATATGAAGAAGAAATGCCATATAAATCACAAAAAATTAATAAAAATAGAGAAAGGGAAATTTTTATATTTAAAAAAAAAATTGAAAATTATAAAAAAAAAATTAATTATGATTTAATGAAAAAAAGAATATCATTAATGAATAAAATTTTTGAAAAAATAAATAATTATATAAAAAAAATTATTAAAAAATATCCTTATATAATAAGGGTATATGATTGTAGTAAAGATGAAAATATTTTATTTAATTTAGGTAAAGATTTAACAAATGATTTAAAAAAAGAATTAAAATTAATTTAATTATTATTTATTTATTTATTATTAATTTTTTTTGTGGTACCTCCCGGAATTGAACCGGGGACACACGGATTTTCAGTCCGTTGCTCTACCAACTGAGCTAAGGTACCATCATACATTTTATATATTATTAATTTTATTTATTTAATTTAAATAAATAATTTAAATAAATTATAATATTATTTATTTAATTATTTTATTATATATTATAATTATTTTATTATATATTATATATTCATTTTATATATATTATTTATATATTATTTTTTTAATAATTATAATATAAATTTATTTAATAAAAAATAATAATATTAATAATAAATAAATTATAATTATTAAAAATTAAAAATTAAAATATGATAATTTATTTTTTAATTTATTTTTTTATATTTTTAATAATATTTTCTTTTTTTTCTTCTTTTTTATTTAATGCTAAAATTATTTTTTTTTTACAAAAAAATAAAAAAAAAATTATAGGAAAAATTAAAAATAGTGAAATTTTACAAAAAGATTATAATTATTATTTAATAAATAAAAAAAATTTTAATTTATTTAAAAATAAAAATTTTATAAAAAAATTTATTTGGAATAAATTAATAAAGGAAAAATTATTAAGTAAAGAAATTAATTTAGGAATTGAAATTCCAAAAAATATTAATAAAAATATTATAAATAAAAAATATAAAAAATATTATAAAAATAAATTTTTAAATATTTATTATAAAATTATTAAAGAAAAAGAATTATTAAATAAAGAAAATTTTGATATAATTAAATATGGTTTATTTAATAATAAACATATAATAGAAAATTATAATTATTTTTATGAAAAAAATAATTATGTTAATTTTGATTACATTTCTTTATCTTTTGATAAAGAAAAAAAATTTTTTTTACAAAATTGGTTTTTACCTAAAAAAAAAAAAGAAAAATTAATATAATAAGAATAATTAATTATTATTCAAAAGAAGATGAAGAAAAAATAAAAAATTATTTATATTTTTTAATACCATTTTTTAAAAAAAATTTTTTTTTTAAAAAAAAAATTTATAATATAGAAAAATTTATTAAAAATAAAGAAGAAAATTTATTAAGTAATTTATATTCTGATTATTATACTATTAATAATATTTCAAAAAAAAAAAAAAATGTTAAAAAAGGGTTAATTATAGGTCCTAATAAATATAAAAATTTTTTTTTTTTAATAAAAATTAATAAATTATTATTAATACCAAAAAATGTAAAAATAAAACAAATTTTTTTTAAAAAAAAATTAAAATATAAAGCAAAAAAAATTTTTTTTAAAATTAAAAATAATAAACATAAATTTGAAAATTATTATTATTATAATGATAATAAAAAAGAAAAAAAATTTAATGAAAAAAATATTATTTTTTATAAACTTTTAAAAAAAAAAATAGGTGATATTTTTTTTTTAAAAAGTTTAAAAGGATATAGTATTATAAAATTAATTGATAAAAGTAAAAAATATAATAATTTTGTTAAAATTTCAACAATTTTTAAAAAAATTATTCCTTCTACAAAAACATTACATAAAGTACAAAAAAAAATTTTTAATTATGATATTAATAAAATATTAAAAAAATATCATAATCAAAATGTTTGTATAGAAATAAAAAATGATAAATTACCTATTTTGCCTTTTAAAAATGAAAAAAAATATAAAAAAAAAATAGAAAATTACATTTTTTCAAAAAAAATAAAAATAGGAGATAAAAAAATATTATTATTTAATAATAAAAATGAAAATAAAGAAATAATTTTATTATATTTAAAAAATATAAAAATATATAATAATAAAAAAATAATAAATCAATGGAATAGAAAATTATATGAAATTAAAAATTTTTATAAAAAAAAAGTTATACAATCTAATAATGATATAATAAAATTATCAAAAATATTAAATAAAAAAATTAAAATTTTAAATAAAAATAAAAATTTAAAATGTAATGACGAATTAACTGCAATATCATTTGGAATACCTATTAAAAAATTATCTAATCCAATAAAATATAAAAATAATTTTATTATATTAAAAATTAATAAAAGATATAATAAAAATATTAAAAATATTAATAAAATTAATAAAAAAATAAAATTATACTTTTCTAAAAAAGAATTTTTAAATTTTTTAATAAAAAAAAATATTAAAAATATAATATTTTTTAAAAATTAAAAAAATATTTTTTAAAAATTTTTATTAATTTTTTTTAAAAAATTTTCTTATATATATAATAAGAATGTTAATATCAGATGGAGATATTCCACTAATATTACTTGCTTGATAAATAGTTTTTGGTTTTTTAATAGATAATTTTTCTTTTGCTTCATTAGAAATAGAATTAATTTTTTTATAATCTATAAAATTAGGAATAATCATTTTATCTAAATTATGATATTTTTTAATATTATATTTTTCTTTTTTTATATAATATTTATATTTAAAATAAATTTCTATTTGTTCTAAAACTTCTTTTGATAATTTTTCTTTTATAATTTTTTTATCATAAATAATTTTTATAATATCTTTTATAAAAAAATTATTAGATATTAAATAACTAATTTTAATTTTTTTATTTTTTAATTTTTTATTAAATTTATTTTTTATTAACGATTTTATATCATCATAATTAATTTTTTCATCTTCTAAAATAGAAATATATTTTTTTATATTTAAAATTTTATTTTCTACTTTTTTCATTCTTTTATAAGAAACTAATCCTATTTTATAAGCAATAGGTGTTAATCTAATATCTGCATTATCTTGTCTAAGAATTAATCTATATTCTGCTCTTGAAGTAAACATTCTATATGGTTCTTCTGGACTTTTTGTTATTAAATCATTAATTAATACACCAATATAAGCTTCATTTCTTTTTAAAATTAATGGAGGTAAATTTTTTATTTTTAAATAACAATTAATACCAGCTATTAATCCTTGTGCTGCAGCTTCTTCATATCCAGTAGTTCCATTAATTTGTCCTGAAAAAAATAAATTTTTTATATTTTTTGATTCTAAATTATGATTTAATTGATAAGTAGGAAAATAATCATATTCTATAGCATAACCAAATCTCATAATTTTAACTTTTTCAAATCCATTAATTAATTTTAAAGCTTTATATTGAATATTTTCTGGTAATGAAGTTGAAAATCCATTAATATATGTTTCTATAGTATCAATACCTTCTGGTTCTACAAAAATTTGATGTTTTTCTTTATCATAAAATCTTAAAATTTTTTCTTCTATAGATGGACAATACTTTGGTCCATTGTTTGTAATATCTCCAATAAAAAGTGGTGATTTATCTAAATTTTTATTTATTAAATTATTAACTTTTTTATTTGTGTATGTTATATAACACGGTTTATCATTATTTAAAATTTTAGTTTTTGAAAAAGAAAATTTTTTAGGATTTTTATCACCAATTTGTTTAACCATTTTTGAAAAATCTAAAGATCTTTTATCTACTCTTGGAGAAGTTCCTGTTTTCATTCTTCCTGATACAAATCCTAAAGAATTTAATTGTTCAGTTATTCCAGTAGAATTATTTTCAGAAATTCTTCCACCAAAAATTTTTTTTTTCCCTATATGAATTATACCATTTAAAAAAGTACCTGTAGTTAAAACTACTATATTAGAATAAATTGTAATTCCTAAAAAAGTTTTAACTCCTATAACTTTATTTTTTTTTATAATTAAAGACTTAACTGTATCTTGATATAAAGATAAATTATTAATTGATTCTAATATTTTTCTCCATTTATTTGAAAAAATTTTTCTATCACATTGAGCTCTAGGACTCCACATAGCAGGACCTTTAGATTTATTTAACATTCTAAATTGAATTGTTGATTCATCTGTTACTATTCCAGAAAAACCTCCTAAAGCATCAATTTCTCTAATTATTTGTCCTTTAGCAATTCCACCCATAGCTGGATTACAAGACATTTGTCCTATATTCTGTAAATTCATAGTAATTAATAATACTTTTAATCCTAAATTAGCTGAAGATGAAGAACATTCTATTCCTGCATGTCCACCTCCAACAACTATAACATCATATTTATTAAACATATTATTTAATAATACTTACTTTGTTTTAAAAATAAACTTATATAAAAATTTTCTTTATATAACATATTTATTTTTTGTTCTAAATTATTATCTTTGTAATTAAAAAAGTGTAAAATTGGATGAACTAAAATTCTTAAAAATTCAATTAAAAATTTTTGATTATAATTTTTTGAATTTTCCTTAACTTGATCGATATTTATAAAAATATCACCATTTATTTTTTTGTTATTATTATAATTAAAAGCAATTACATCTGTATAATTTTTATAATAAAATTTTTTATTAAATTTTAAAATTTTTTTTAAAAAAATATCATTACAAAATATATAATTAATTTCTCCTAATAAATAATTTTCTAAAAAAAAAACATTATTAATCCATTTTTCTATATAAAACTTTCTTTTTTTTTTAATAAAAAAATGTATTTCATAAAAAAAATTAATTTTATTTTTATTCATATTATATTATTATAATTATTATGTTATATATAGTACCAACACCTATAGGAAATCTTGAAGACATAACCATTAGAGCTATTAAAATTTTAAAAAAATCTAATTTAATACTTGTAGAAAATATATATAAATCTAAAATTTTATTAAATCATTATAATATAAAATCTAAAATAAAAAAATATAATATTTATAATGAACATAAAATTTTAATAAAAATAATTTTTTTTTTAAAATTAGGAAAAATTGTTTCTTTGATCACTGATGCAGGAACACCATTAATTTCAGATCCTGGATTTTTATTAGTAAGAGAATGTATTAAAAATAATATTTATATTGAATGTTTACCAGGACCAACTGCTTTCATACCAGCATTAATTCAATCTGGATTTCCAATTAATAAATTTTTTTTCTTAGGTTTTATTTCTAAAAAAAAAAAAGAAATAAAAAATATTATAAAAAATAATTATACTATAGTTTTTTATGAATCTCCACATAGATTATTGAATACATTAAAAATTTTAAAAAAATTTTTAAAATATAATAGAAAAATAGTTATTTGTAAAGAACTTACTAAAAAATTTCAAGAAATATTTAGAGGAAATATTAAAGAAATATTAATTTTTATAAAAAAAAAAAAAATAAAAGGAGAATTTGTAATTATTATAATATAAAAAAAAAAATTTAAAATGATTAAATGGGTATTTAAAAATCAACAAAAAAATATTAAAATAAAATATTTAAAAAAAATTTTAAATATTAATTCTAAATTATCTATTTTACTTTTACAAAGAAAAATAAATTCTTATAAAAAAGCAAAAGATTTTTTTTGTCCTAATATAAAAAAATTATATAATCCTTTTTTAATGAAAGATATGAATATTGCAGTAAAATATATTCTTTTTTTTATTAAAAAAAAAAAAAAAATTCTTTTATATGGAGATTATGATGTAGATGGAATTACTTCAGTATCTATGTTTTATTTATTTATAAAAAAAGAATTAAAATATGATAATATTTATTATTATATACCAAATAGAAAAAATGAAGGATATGGTTTATCATATAAAGGAATTGATTTTGCTAAATCAATTAACATTTCATTAATTATAACATTAGATTGTGGATCAAAAGATAAATTAAAAATAGATTATGCAAAAAAAAAAGGAATAAAAATTATTATTTGCGATCATCATATTATAGAAAAAAATATAAATAATTCAATAGCTTTTTTAAATCCAAAAAGATTAGATTGTAAATATCCATTTAAATATTTAAGCGGATGTGGTGTAACTTTTAAATATATTCATGGTATATCTAAAATACTTAAAATAGAAAAAAAAATATATAAATATCTTCATTTTGTAACAATAAGTATAGCATCAGATGTTGTTCCATTAATAAATGAAAATAGAATTATATCATTTTATGGACTAAAAAATATTAATGAAAATTATAATAATAAAATTTTTGATTTATTAAATAAAAAAAAATATATATCAATTTCTGATATTATTTTTCAAATATCACCAAAACTTAATTCAACTGGAAGAATAGAAAATGCTAAAATTTCTGTAGATTTTTTTATTAAGAAAAAAAATAAAAATATTTTAAATAAAATAAATAAAATAAATATAAAAAGAAAAAAAATTAATGAAAAAATTTTAAAAGAATCTATTTATTTTATTAATAAATATGAAAAAAATAAATCTAAAATAATTATTTTATTTAAAAAAGATTGGGAAATAGGAGTTTTAGGCATAGTTGCATCAAAAATAGTAGAAATATATTATAAACCTACTATTATTTTTACAAATAATAATAATGATAAAAATTTATTTATAGCTTCAGGAAGATCTATTAAAGAATTTAATATTTATAAAGAAGTAAAAAAATGTAGTAATTTTTTACATTCATTTGGAGGACATAATTATGCTATAGGATTAACATTAAAAAAAAAAAATTTTATTATTTTCAAAAAAAAAAATTAAAAAATTAGCAAAAAAAAAAATTAAAAAAAAATATTATCCTAAATTTATAATAGATGTAGAAATTAATTTTTCTGATATTAATTTAAAATTTTTAAAAATTTTAAACCGTTTTGAACCTTTTGGAAAAGAAAATAAAAAACCTATTTTTTTATCAAAAAAAGTTTTTCATAATGGATTTTATAAAAAAATAGGAAAAAATAAATCACATTTAATGTTAAAATTTTTTCAAGAAAATTATAATAATGGTATTATTTCTTTTTTTTTTAATATTTCTTTAGAAAATTATAATAATATAAAAAATTATAAATACTATAATATAATATATAACATAGATTATTTTTTTAATAAAAATTATTTTTCAATTAATATATTGGATATTAAAAATATATTATAATATATATAAAAATATAAATAATAAATGTATTAAAATTTACATTATAATTTTTTAATTTATTTATCTATCATAAAAATAATAATTTAAATAATTTAAATATTTACATTTTTTTAATTTTTTTAAAAATGAAGCACCGAGCGGATTTGAACCGCTGTAAAAGGTTTTGCAGACCTATGCCTAAACCACTCGGCCACGGTGCTTATTTTATATCGCTCCCCAGGCTGGATTCGAACCAGCGACATTCTGATTAACAGTCAGATGCTCTAACCAACTGAGCTACTGAGGATATTTTTTATTAAAATAAATATATTTATGAATTATAAATATATTTTTAAATTATATTTTTAAGTTATATAATAATAAAAAAAATAAAAATATAATTTAAAAATATAATTTACATGTTATTGTTATAATACGTTATATACATTATAAATTAATCATTATATATAAATTAACAAATTAATAAAAATAAAAAAATATTTTTTATTATTAATAAAAATATTTTTTTAATATAAATTTTTAATTTTTTTAATTCTATTTTCATGTCTTCCTCCTTCAAATTTTTCTTCTAAAAAAATATTTATTATATTTAATACTTCATTTTTTTTTAAAAATCTTGATGGTATACTAATTATATTAGCATTATTATGTTTTTTAGCTAAAATAGCTATTGATTCATTCCATAATATTGCTGCACGAATATTTATATATTTATTTGCTGTTATTGCAGCACCATTTCCTGTACCACAAAAAATAATTCCTAAATAATTATCATTTTTTTTATTATTAATATAAGAAGCAGTAGGATGAATATAATCTGTATAATCTACTTTTTTTTCAGAAAAACTTCCAAAATCTATAATATTATAATTTTTATAAAATTTTTTTTTAATAAATTCTTTATAAATATATCCTGCATGATCTGAACCAAACGCTATAAATTTAATTTTATTCATAATAAAATAAAAAATATTTATTTTAATAAAATAAATAATGTTTTAAATATTTAATATTTTAAAAATAATATTTAATATAATTTTATATTTTATTCAATATATTAAATTATATATATTTATTTTAATAAAAAATATTTATTTTATTATATAATATAAATAATTATATATATATAATATATATAATATATATATAAATATATATATTATAAATATATATATAATATATATATATAATATATATATATAATATATATAATATATATAATATATATAATATATATAATTTTTTATTTATTATATAATGAATAAAATTAAAACATTAGATTATTATAATTTTTTTAATCTAACTACGTTATTAAGAGTAGATTTTAATGTTCCAGTAGATAAAAATTTTAAAATTACTGATAATACTAGAATTATTTCTATAATACCAACAATTAATAAAATATTAAATGATGGAGGAAAAATAGTATTAATTTCTCATTTTGGTAGACCTAAATATAAATTAGAAAAAAAATATTCTTTTAAGAATATAATATCAGAAATTATTTTTTTTTTAAAAAAAAAAATAATCTTCATAGAAGATTGTATAGGATATAAGGTAGAAAATATAGTTAATAATTTAAAAAATGGAGAAATAGTTTTATTAGAAAATTTAAGATTTTATAAAGAAGAACAAAATGGAGATATAAATTTTTGTAAAAAATTATTTAAAATAGGAGATATATATGTTAATGAGGCTTTTTCAGCTTCTCATAGAAAACATTCTTCTACATTTTATTTACCAAAATTATTTAAAAAAAAATGTATTGGATATTTATTTGAAAAAGAAATAAATGGAATTAATAATATATTAAAAAATGGAAAAAAACCTTTAATATCAATTATTGGTGGTGCTAAAGTTTCTACAAAAATTTCTGTAATAGAAAATATAATTAATATTATGGATTATATTTTAATAGGAGGAGGTATGGCATATACTTTTATAAAATATAATGGAGGAAATATTGGATCTTCTTTATTAGAAAAAAATCAATTTTTAAATATAAAAAAAATTTTTAAAAAATTAAAAAATAGTAAAACAAAAATAATTTTTCCAAAAGATGTAGTTGCCTCAAAAGAATTTTCTGATAATGGTAAAAAAAAAATTTATGATATAAATAATATAAAAAAAAATTGGCAAGGTTTAGATATAGGTCCTAAAACAATTGATATTTTTTCAAAATATATACTTTTATCTAAAACTATTTTATGGAATGGACCTCTTGGAGTTTTTGAATTATCATCTTTTTCTAAAGGAACTTTTTCTATAGCAAAAGTAATAGCAAAAGCAACAAAAAATGGAGCTTTTTCTTTAATTGGAGGTGGTGATTCTATTTCTGCTATTAAAAAAATTAAAT
This sequence comes from Candidatus Shikimatogenerans silvanidophilus, assembly GCF_018200315.1. Taxonomy (GTDB): domain Bacteria; phylum Bacteroidota; class Bacteroidia; order Flavobacteriales; family Blattabacteriaceae; genus Shikimatogenerans_A; species Shikimatogenerans_A silvanidophilus. The sequence goes on along the minus strand of NZ_JADFUB010000003.1, from coordinate 25,386 downwards.
ATGAAAAAAAATTTAGTTTTATTTCAACTGGTGGAGGAGCTATGTTAGAAATGTTAGAAGGAAAAAATTTAATATGTATTAATTCTATAATTAATTAATATATAAAAAATAAATTAATATATAATATATAAAATAAAATTAATTAATAAATTAATAATTTTTTTATTAATTAATTTAAATTTAAATTAATTAATAAAAAAAACATATTTAAAACTATGGAATATAAACTTCCTAATCTTAATTATTCTTATGATTATTTAGAACCATATATTGATTCTAAAACAATGGAAATACATCATACTAAACATCATAAAACGTATATTGATAATTTAAATAAAGCTATAAAATCAAATTTAAATTTATCAAATAAATCACTTGAAGAAATTTTAAAATTATCAAAACAAGATATTTTTATAAAAAATAATGCTGGAGGAGTATATAATCATAATTTTTTTTGGAATATTCTAGGAAAGAATTATAAAATAAATGATATTAGTTTTTTTATAAAAGATATAAATAAATATTTTGGATCATTTGAAAATTTTAAAAAAAATTTTACAAAAGTATCTTTAAACCATTTCGGTTCAGGATGGATATGGTTATGTATTTCTAAAAATAATGAATTAATTATAGGTTCTACTCCTAATCAAGATAATCCTTTAATGCCAGATTCTAATATACAAGGAATTCCAATATTAGGATTAGATGTTTGGGAACACGCATATTATTTAAAATATCAAAATAGAAGAATAGAATATATTAAATCTTTTTGGAATATAATAAATTGGAAATATGTAGAAAATTTATATAATAAAAATAAAAAATAATTTTTTAATAAATATTTTTTAAAATATTTAATAAATATTTTTTAACATATATTTAATTATTATTTATTATTAAAATTTAATTATTACAATAATAATAATAATAATAATAATAATACTAATAATAATAATAATAAAAATAATAAATAATAATTTATTATAAAATTTATTATTTTATTATATATATTTTATTATATATATATTTTTTATTATATATTTATTAAATATATATTTTATCATATATATTATATATTATTATATATATTTATATATTTTATATTATATGGGGCTGTTTTGGTATTGACAGTAAATAATGTATAATACAAAGCATGTCGTGTTATATAAGGAAACACGTTAATCTATACTTATAAAAAATACAAGGCGAAAAAAGTAAAATCGCTCTTGCTAAACCTACTGAAAAGAAAGTTTATAAACATGTTTCTAAACCTGTTTATGCTTATTCTTATGCATAGGTTTGTAGCTTATATAAATTAATAAGCTTTATTTCTATATATAATAGAAAAGCAAGATATTTCCTTATTATAAATTTTCTTACTGTTTATAAGGAAATACAAATTTAAAAGTAAGAAAATATATAATTTGAGTTCTCTATCAAATTATATTTATTTTTTTTAGAGAATAGATTATGAAAAAAAGCTAATTCTTTTTTCATAATTAAATTTGTTTTAGAATTAGATAAACATGTAGAAAAATTATATTTTTGTTTATTTGGACACGGGTTCGAATCCCGTCAGCTCCACAAAAATACACACAATATTATCACAATATTATTTTATATATATTTATTTATTTATAAAATTTATATTTTATAAATTATGAATTATAAAAAATATATAAGATTTAAAAAAATCTATTTTATAAAAAAAAAATCAATAAAAAATAAATATGCTATAATTACAAATTTATTTTTGTTTTTTAAAAAAAAAGAAAATAAATTTTATTTAATAATTCCTAAAAAAAATATTAAAAAATCTTATTTAAGGAATAAAATTAAAAGAATGATAAAAAATTCTTTTTTTATAAAAAAGAAGTATAAAAAAAATTTTTTTTTAAAAAATTTAGTTTTATTAATTATTTATAAAATGAAAAAAATAGTTATATATAAAAAAATTGATAAAGATATTGAAAAAATTTTAGAATATATTTATTATATTTATTTTTTTAATAAATAATAAATAATTAATAATTAATATATTATGTATATAATTATGATTTATTAAACATAATAATTATTATTTAATAATAATAATTATTATTTAATAATAATTTAATAATATTAATTAAGAATAATTTTATTGAAAAAGTTAATAATATAATTCCAAAAAATTTTCTTATAATTAAGAAAAAATTTTTTCCCAATTTTTGATAAATTGTTTCAGTTTTTTCTATAATATAATATATAAAAATAATATTTAAAATAAGAGAAGATATTATAATAATAATAGGATATTTTAATTTTAAATTAGATAAAGTAATTAAAGTACCTGGTCCTGATATTAATGGAAATGAAATTGGAATAATAGATGGATTATTATAATAATTATTATTTTTTTCTAAATTATGTAATATTTTTTTTCCTAATAACATTTTTATTGAAAAATAAAATAAAATTATTGATCCAGATAATGAAAAATAATATGTATTTATTTCAAATAATTCTAATAATTTATCACCTAAAATAAAATAAATAAAAAAAATACTACAAGATGTTATTAAAATTTGATTTGAATAAATTTTATATCCATTAGATATAAAATTAATTATTATAGGAATATTACATAATATATTTATTACACTAAATAAAATAAAAAAACTTTTTAAAAAATAAATTATATTTATCATATTTTTATTATTTATTATTTATTTTTATCTATGTTTAGAATATTCAAAAATGCTGATTTAGGTATTTCTACTTTTCCAAATAATTTCATTTTTTTTTTTCCTTTTTTTTGTTTTTCTAATAATTTTCTTTTTCTAGAAATATCACCTCCATAACATTTAGATGTTACATTTTTTCTTAAAGATTTTATAGTTTCTCTTGATATAATTTTATTATCAATAGATGCTTGTATATTAATATCAAATTGTTGTTTAGGAATTAATTTTAATAAATTTTTACAAATTATTTTGCTTAATTTAATAGAATTTTTTTTATTAGTTAAAATAGATAATGTATCTACTTTTTTATTATTTACTATAATAGTAATTTTTTTTAAATTACAAACTTTATATTCTTTAAAAATATATCTTAAAGAAGCATATCCTTTAGATATTGTTTTTAATTTATCATAAAAATCAAATATTATTTCTGATAAAGGAATATAAAAAATTAATTCAACTCTATTTAATGTTAAAAATTTTTGATTTTTTATTTTACCTCTTTTTTCTATACATAAATTAATTATTTTACCAATAAATTGTGAAAAAGTCACTATAAATAATTTAACATATGGTTCTTCTATTTTTTTTATTAAATAATATTCAGGAAATTCATAAGGATTATTTATTAATTTATATAGTTTATTTTTTTTAAAAAAAACTTTATAAGAAACATTAGGAATAGTTGATATTAAAGATAAATTATATTCTCTTTCTAATCTTTCTTTAATAATTTCCATATGTAACATTCCTAAAAAACCACATCTAAAACCAAAACCTAGTACAGAAGAAGCTTCTGGTTTAAATAAAAAAGAAAAATCATTTAATTTTAATTTTTTTATAGAAGATTTTAATTTTTCATAATCTTTAGTATCATATGGATATATTCCAGAAAAAACCATATGTTGTATTTTTTTAAATAAATATTCATAATTTATTTTATTTATAGATGTATCTACTATAAAATCTCCAATTTTAATATCATCAGTATTTTTTATACCAGAAATTAAATATCCAATATCTCCTGTTTTAATAATTTTTTTTTTCTGTCTTTTTAAAAATAATTTTCCAACTTCTTCAACTTTAATTATTTTATTTGTAGAAAATAATTTAACTTTTTGATTTTCTTTAATTGATCCATTTATAACACGAAAAAGAAATTCTATTCCTCTATATTTATTATAAACAGAATCAAATATAATTGCTTGAAAAGGTTTTTTTTTTTCTCCATTAGGAGATGGTATTTTTAATATTATTTCTTCTAATATTTTTTTTATTCCTATTTTTTTTTTTGCGCTAGAAAAAATAATATCTTCTTTAGAACATTTAATTAATTTTATTACATCATCAATTATTGATTCATAATATTTTTTATCTAATAAATCAATTTTATTTAAAATAGGAATTATAGTTAATTTTTTATCTAAAGCTATAAGTAAATTTGATATTGTTTGTGATTGTATTCCTTTAGTAACATCTATTACAAGTAAAGCACCTTCACAAGAAGAAATTGATTTATAAACTTCATAATAAAAATCAACATGTCCTGGAGTATCAATTAAATTTAGAATATATTTTTCTCCTTTATAAATATAATTCATTTGTACAGCTCTACTTTTTATAGTAATCCCTCTTTCTCTTTCAATATCCATATCATCTAATAATTGATTTATTTTTATTTTATTTATTGATTTTGTTTCTTCTAAAATACAATCTGCTAAAGTACTTTTTCCATGATCTATATGTGCTATAATACAAAAATTTCTAATATTTTTCATATTTTTTTATAAAAAAAAATTTTTTTAAATTAAAAATTTAAAAAATTTAATTTTATTAAATTATAAAATTATTAAAAAATATAAAATTATTAAAATTTATTAAATTAAAATATTTATTATTTTTTTTTCTTTTATAATTAAAATTTTTTTTATTTTTTTATTATTTAATAAAATATTAATTTTTTTATTTTTTAAAATTTTTTTTTCAATATTTTTTTCGTTTTTATTTAAATAAATTTTTAATTTTATTTTATTATTTATCATAATATAATATTTAACATTATTAGAAATAATATATTTTTTTTTAAAAATAGGAAATTTTGAATTAAAAATCGATTTATTTTCTCCAATTTTATTCCATATAAATTCAGAAAAATTTGGAGCAAAAGGAGCAAAAATAATTAATAATTTTTTTAAAATTGATTTTTTATTACAATTAATTTTAATAAGTTTTTTTAAAGTAATCATAAATAATGATATAGAAGTATTAAATTCAAAATTTTTTATATTTTTTTCTATTTTTAGTATTGTATAATGTAAAATTTTTAATTCTTCTTTATTAGGTTTTTTATTACTTATATAAAATTTTCCTTTTGAATAAAATAAATTCCAAAATTTTTTTAAAAATTGATATGTTCCAACTATTCCTTTATTATCCCATATTTTATTTTGATTTAAAGGACCTAAAAACATTTCATATAAACGAAAAGAATCTACTCCAAATTTTTTTATAATTTTATCTGGATTAATTGTGTTATATTTAGATTTTGACATTTTTTCTATTTTTATTTTAGCAATAAATTTTCCTTTATTTAAAATGAAATTATTATTTTTAAAATCTTTTCTCCATTTTTTTAATTTATATAAATCTATTTCACAATTATTATTTTCAATATTATTTTCATCAAAATTATTGTTTTTTTTTAATAATTTGTTACTTATATAAATATTTTGTATATCATTTTTTTTTTTAATTAAATCATATGAAATAAAATTATTAGTTTTATTAATTTTACTTATTATAACTGATTTACCTAAAATTAATCCTTGATTAATAATTTTATTAAATGGTTCTATAGTAGAAACTATTCCAATATCGTTAAGAAATTTATGAAAAAATCTAGAATAAATTAGATGTCCAGTTGCATGTTCAATACCTCCAATATATAAATCTACATTTTTCCAATATTTTTCTTTTTTAGCAGAAACAATTTTTTTATAATTTTTTGAATCCATATATCGCAAATAATACCAACTAGATGCTGCCCAACTTGGCATAGTATCTGTTTCAATAGGAAAAGTATGTAAATTATCTATTTTTTTTTTATTAACTATTTTTTTTTTTTTTATATTCCATGCCCAATTTTTTTCTTTTTTTAGAGGTGATTCGCCATTATTATTAAATAATTTATATTTAATATCAGGAAGAATTAATGGAAGATTATTTATTGTTTTAGGAATATTATTTTTATAATAATAAATTGGAATAGGTTCTCCCCAATAACGTTGTCTAGAAAAAACAGCATCTTTTAATTTATAATTAATTTTTTTTATTCCTATTTTTTTTTTTTTAATTATATAATTAATTTTTTCTATTGCTTTTTTTTTATTTAAATTATTTAAAAAATATGAATTAATAAAAATTTTTTTTTTATTTAAAATTTTAATAATTGGTAAATTAAATTTCTTAGCAAAATTATAATCAATTTTATTAATATTAGGTACTCCCATTATACTATAACTTCCATATTCCATTACATAATTAGTTATATAAATTGGAATTTCTTTTTTTGTAAATGGATGAATTGCATATATTTTTGTAAAATAACCTATTAAATTAGAATCTTTATTAAGATAAGATTTTTCTATTTTTTTTATATAATATTTTATTTTTTTTCTTTTAATAAAGTTAACTAAATTATGTTCTGTAGAAATAGCTATAAAACTAATTCCAAAAATATTTTCTGGTTCTTTTGTAAAAATATTTATATTTGAAATATTAATTTTATTTTTAATTTTAAAAATTAATTCTACTCCTTTAGATTTTCCAATCCAATTATTTTGTATATTTTTTAAATTTTTTGTACAATTTATTTTTTTTATATCTTTCAAAAGACGTTCAGAATAATCAGTTATTCTAATACTCCATTGTTTCATTTTTTTTTTATATACTGGAAAACCTCCTCTTTCACTTCTTCCATTTTTAACTTCATCATTTGCAAGAACAGTAGATAATTCTGGACACCAATTTACTTTTCTTTCAGAAATAAAAGCTAATCTATAATTTTGTAATATATTTTCTTTTTTTTTATTTGAAAATTTTTTCCATTCTTTATTAGAAAATAAAGATTGTTTTCTATTATTAAATAAAAAAATATTTATATTTCCCTCTTTATTAAATATTTTAATTAAATCATTAATTGATCTAGTTTTTTTTTTTTTATTATCATACCATGAATTAAAAAGTTTTATAAAAATCCATTGAGTCCATTTATAATAAGATGGATCACTAGTTATAATTTCTCTTTCCCAATTAAAAAATAATCCTATATTTTTTAATTGTTTTTTATAATTTTTAATATTAATATTTGTAATTAATTTTGGGTGTTTTTTAATTTGAAATGCATATTGTTCAGTTGGTAATCCAAAAGAATCAAAACCAATAGGATGAAGTACGTTATATCCTTTTAATATTTTATATTTTGTATAAATATCAGATGCTATATACCCAATAGTATGACCAATATGTAATCCATCTCCAGAAGGATAAGGAAACATATCTAAAATATAAATTTTAGATTTTTTTTTTTTATTAAAAAAATTACTTATTTTCCATTTTTTTTTTGAAAAATTTTCTATTTTTTTAAAATTATATTTTAACATTTAAAAAAATATATTATAATTTTATTTATATTTATAATAAAAATCTTATTTTTTTAGCAAAATTAATTAAAATATATTTAATATTAAAATTTTTATTAATATATATTATAGATAAATCAATATTTATCATTATTTTTTCAATATTGTATATATTAATTTTTTTAGAAAAAATTTTCCATTTAAATTTTTTTTTTTTTATAGTTAATGAACATAATTTATATAATTTTATATTAGTTAAATAAGCGTTTCTAAATATTTCTAATAATAAATAAAAAAATAAAATTTTTTTATCTTTTTCCATATTATATAATTTTTTAATTATTGGATAAATAAAATAAATACATTTAATATTTTTTTTTAATAAAAAAATTGTTCTTATTAATAAAATAAAATCATTTTCAAAAAATTTTATTAATTGTAATTTATTTTTTTCTTTTATATGTTTTTTTACAGGAAAATTATTATTATTTATATTAATAATATATGTTCTAGATAAAATAGTTGGTAAAATTAAATTTATATTTTCTCCTATAAGAATAAAGTATATTTTTTTTGGAGGTTGTTCTAAAATTTTTAATAATTTATTTGATGCTGAAATAGTTAATTTTTCTATCATCCATATAATAACTATTTTATTACCACCTTTATAACTTTTTAAATAAGAAAATTTAATAATTGAATTAATTTCTTCTACACTTATAAAACAGTTTGATTTATTATTTATAAATAAATTCCATTCATAAAAACTATTATAAAAATTTTTTTTTACAAATTCTTCTAATTTTTTTAATAAAAAATTTTTATTACAATTATTTTTAATTGGAATAGAAAAATATAAATCAGGATTATTAAAAATATTATTTTTTTTATTATTTTGTATAATTTTTTTTGATAAATTAATTATTAATCGCAATATTACACAATTTTTTTCAAATAAAAATAAAATTGAATTAGGAATTTTTTTATAAAAATATTTTTTAAAAAAATTTTCAAAAATATTTTTATAATTTTTTTTATAATATTTCATTTAAAAATATTTTTATTTTTATATTTTATTTTAAAATTTTATTTTTTTTATTATTTTTTAATATGTTTATTGATAAAAAAAATGTAAAATTATTATCTCCAGCTGGAAATTTTTCTTGTTTAATAGCAGCTATTAATGGTGGAGCTGATGCAATTTATTTTGGAATAGAACATTTAAATATGAGATCTAGATCATCTAAAAATTTTAAAATAGAAGATATAAAATATATTTCTAATATTTGTAAATCTAATAATATTTTATCTTGTTTAGCTATTAATACTATTCTTTATGATCATGATTTATCATTTGCAAAAAAAATTATTGATAAAGCGAAAGAATTTAAAATAGATTCATTAATTTTAATGGATCAATCTGTTATACAATATGCAAAAAATATAGGAATTAAAATTCATTTATCAACACAATTAAATATAAATAATATAGAAATGGTAAAATTTTATTCTAAATTTTCTGATATAATTGTATTAAGTAGAGAATTAAGTTTAACACAAATAAAAAGAATTATTTATAAAATAAATAAATTTAATATTAGAGGTCCTTCTGGAAATTTATTAAAAATTGAAATTTTTTGTCACGGAGCTTTTTGTATGGCTATTTCTGGAAAGTGTTATTTAAGTTTACATTCTTATAATTCATCTGCAAATAGAGGTGCTTGTAAACAAAATTGTAGAAGAAAATATATTCTTATAGATATGGAGACAGGATTTGAAATAAAAGTAGATAATAAATATTTAATGTCTTCAAAAGATCTTTGTACTATTAATTTTTTAGATGAAATTATTAATTCTGGTATTAATATTTTAAAAATTGAAGGTAGAGGAAGATCTACTGATTATGTTTATACAACTACTAAATGTTATAAAGAAGCTATTAAATCTATTTATGATAATACTTTTAATAAAGAAAAAATTAATTATTGGATGAATAAATTAAAAGAAGTTTATAATAGAGGATTTTGGAGTGGATATTATTTAGGACAAAATATAGGTGAATGGGTTAATTCTAGTGGATCTATTTCTACAAATAAAAAAATTTATATTGGAAAAATTGTAAATTTTTATAAAAAAGTTAAAATAGGAGAATTTTTAATTGAATCATATAATATTAAAGAATATGATAAAATTATTATAATAGGAAATAAAACAGGTATAAAAAAATTAATTATAAAAAATCCATTTGTTAATGGAAAAAAAAAAAAAATTGTAAAAAAAGGAGAAAAATTTACAATTACTTTAAATTTTAGAGTTAGATTATCAGATAAATTTTATAAATTAATAAATAGATAATAAATATAAATTAATAAATATATAATAAATTTATTTTATTAATTAAATTTTTTTTAAAAAAAAACCATATTATTATTTTTTTTAATTATAAATTTATAAATTATTTAATTATAAATTAATTATTAAATTATTAATTATATATTTATTTAATTATTATATGTTTACTGTTACTTTACAAAGAAATAAATGTATAGGATGTAATTATTGTTCAGAATTAGAACCTAGTTTTTTTTGTATGTCTATTAAAGATGGAAAATGTATTTTAATAGATTCAATTAAAAAAAAAAATTTTTTTATAAAAAAAATTTTAAATAATAATCTTTATAATAGATATAAAAATACTTCTAAAATATGTCCAGTAAAAATTATTAATATATATAAATCTAAAAAAAAATTATAAAATTATTTAATTTATTTTTTAAATTTATTTTATTTTTTAATTTATTTTTTAAATTTATCCTTTTAAAAAAGTATATTTTTGTAAAATTTTTTTTTACATTTTAAAATAATTATTTTTTATATTCATTTTTAATATTTTTTTTATTTTTTTTAAAAAAAATAACTTTACCTTTATAATATAATTTTTCATTGTGCCAATAAGCATGATGAAAAATATGTTTTTTATTTGTAAAATTATCAATAATTAATTGAGGAATTTTAATTTTTTTTTTATTAGATCTTCTTTTTTTTTGTCTAGATTTTGATTGTCTTCTTTTTGGATGAGCCATAATTTAAATTAAATTTTTTTTTATTTTTATATAAATTTTTATATATATAATAATAAAATAATAATAAAAAAAATAAAAAAAAATATTAAAAATTTTTATATAAAAAAAAATATTAATAAAAAAAATATATAATATAAAAAATATTAAATATTTATAATATAAAAAATATTATTAAATTAAAAAATTATTATTGATTAAATGAAAAAATATAATGATATTATTTTTTTTTTAATAAAAAAAGAAGAAGATAGACAAAAAAAAGGAATTGAATTAATTGCTTCTGAAAATTATGTAAGTAATAATGTAATTAAATCAATAGGTTCTATTTTAACAAATAAATATGCAGAAGGATATCCAAATAAAAGATATTATGGTGGTTGTAATTTAATAGATAAAATTGAAGAAAAAACTATAAAAAGAGCAAAAAAACTTTTTAAAGCATCTTTTGCTAACGTACAACCTCATTCAGGATCTCAAGCAAATCAAGCAGTTTATCTTGCTTGTCTTAACCCTGGAGATAAAATTTTAGGTTTTAATTTATCTCATGGAGGACATTTAAGTCATGGATCAAAAGTAAATTTTTCTGGTATTATATATAATAGTATTTTTTATGGAGTAAAAAAGAGTAATAATTTAATTGATTATGATCAAGTAATAGATATTGCAAAAAAAGAAAAACCAAAATTAATTATTTGTGGTGCATCTTCATATTCAAGAGATATTGATTATAAAATTTTTAGACAAGCAGCAGATTTAAATGGTTCTATATTATTAGCAGATATTTCTCATACTGCTGGATTAATTGCAAAAAATTTATTAAATAATCCTTTTCCTTATTGTCATATTATAACTACAACTACTCATAAAACATTAAGAGGTCCTAGAGGAGGTTTAATTTTAGTTGGAGAGGATTTTTTTATAAAAAAAAAAAAAATTTCATTTTTAATTAATAAAGCTGTTTTCCCTGGAATTCAAGGAGGTCCTTTTGAAAATATTATAGCTGGAAAAGCAATAGCTTTTAAAGAAGCTTTAAATAAAAAATATGAAAAATATGCTAAAAATATTATTATTAATTCTAAAGAATTATCTAAACATTTTAAAAAAAAAGGATATAATATAATTTCTAATGGAACAGATAATCATTGTTTTATTTTAAATTTAAAAAATAAAAAAATTTCTGGTAAAGAAGCTGAAGAACTTTTAGAAAAATATAATATTACTTGTAATAAAAATTTAATTCCATATGATAATAAATCACCTTTTATTACGTCTGGAATAAGAATAGGTACACCTGCTATAACAACTAGAGGTTTAAAAAAAAAAAATATGAAACAAATTGTTAATTGGATAGATATTATATTAGAAAATAGAAATAATATTAATATTTGCAATAAAATAAAAAAAGAAATAAAAAATTTTATGTATTCATATCCTTTATTTAAAGAATAATAAATAAAAATTATTAAAAAAATTATATGTTATATAGAACACATAATTGTGGAGAATTAAATATAAAATATATTGGAAAAAAAGTTATTTTATCAGGATGGGTAAATAATATTAGAAGAATACGATTAAAAACTTTTATAGATTTAAGAGATTATTTTGGAATTACTCAATTAATATTTGATAATAATAAATTTAATATATTTTTAAAAAAAATTACTAAAGAATCTGTTATAAATATTAAAGGAATAGTATTTAAAAGAATAAAAAATAATTTATCATTAAAAACAGGAGAAATAGAAATTATAGTTAATGAATGTTTTTTAATAAATAAGTCTTATTCATTACCATTGGATCTTAATAAATTAGAAAAAGAAAAAGAAAAAATAAAAATGAAATATAGATATTTATTAATTAGAAAAGATAAATTAAAAAATAATCTTATAATACGTAATGAAACTACTTTAAAAACAAGATTTTTTTTCTATAAAAAAGGATTTTTAGAAGTTGAAACACCTTTATTAATAAAATCTACTCCAGAAGGAGCAAGGGATTTTTTAATTCCATCTAGAATATATTCTGGAAAATATTATTCATTACCTCAATCTCCTCAATTTTTTAAACAATTATTAATTATAGGAGGAATAGATAAATATTTTCAAATAGCTAAATGTTTTAGAGATGAAGATTTAAGATCAAATAGACAACCAGAATTTTCACAAATAGATTTAGAAATGGCGTTTATTAATGAAAATGATATAATAAATATAATTAATTCATATATTATATATATTTTTAAAAAAATAATAAAAATAAATTTACCAAAATTATTTCCAATAATTTCTTATAAAGAATCTATAGATAAATATGGTACAGAAAAACCAGATATTAGTTTTAATTTAAAAATTTCATATTTATATAAAAAATTAAATAAAAATTTATTAATTGATAATATTGAATTTAATTTCTTTTTTTCTATTCCTATTTTTAATAATGAAAATATAATAAATGAAATAATTTATTTATTAAATAAATTAAAAATAAAAAATTTTATATGGATTAAAGACAAAAAATCTTCTTTTAAAAATATTTTTAAATATTTAAATAATAAAGAAATTAATATTTTATTAAATAATAAATTAAATAATTTATTATTAATTATATCTGGAGATAATAATATAAAATTTAAAAAAAAATTAGGTTTATTTAGAATAAAATTATCTAAAATTATTAAAATAAAAAAAAAATTTGCACCTGTTTGGATAAATAATTTTCCTTTATTTAAAAAAGAAAAAGAAATATATAAATCATTTCACCATCCTTTTACTTCTCCAAAAGATGAAGATATAATTCTTTTAAATAATAATAATTTTAAAAATTTTGAAAAATTAAAAAGTAAAGCATATGATTTAATAATAAACGGTAATGAAATTGGTAGTGGATCTATAAGAATTAATAAAAAAGAATTACAAAAAAAAATTTTTAAAATTATTGGGTTATCAAAAAAAAAAATTAATAATAAATTTCAATTTTTAATTGAAGCATTATCTTATGGTGCTCCTCCACATGGAGGAATAGCTATAGGACTAGATAGATTACTTTCATTATTTAATAATGATAATAATAATAATATAGAAAATGAAAATATTAAAAATTTTATAGCTTTTCCAAAAAATAATTCTATGAAAGATTTAATGATAGGAGCTCCTTGTTAATTTTTTCTTTTAATAAAGAAATACCATATTTTTTTATAGAAGATATAAAAATATATTTATTTATTTTTAATTCTTTAATTATTTTATTAATTTTATTTTTTTCTTCTTTATTTTTAATAATATCTAATTTTGAAAATACTAAAATATATTTTTTTTTTAAAAAAAAATCATTTAAATAATATTTTATTATTTTTAATAAAAAAAAATAATCATTTTTTATATTATTAGAATCTAATGATAATATTAATAAAATTAATTTATTATTTTTAATATGTTTTATAAATTTTAAACATCCTTTTTTAGATTTTTTTAAAAAACCAGGATAATCTAATATTAAAAAAGAATTATTATTGTAATAAAAAATTCCAAAATTTGGTTTTGTTGTTGTATATGAATAATTACCAATTTTTGGTTTTGCAGAAGTTATAACGGAAAGTAAAGTTGATTTTCCAGAATTAGTAAATCCTAATAAAGCAACATCAGAATAAATATAACATTCTAATATAAAAAAACCACTTTTTCCTTTATTATTATTTTTTTTTAAAAAATTTTTTTGAATATTTTTTTTAATTTTATTTTTTTTTTTATAACAATTTCCTTTTTTACCTATACCTCCATAAAAAAGAATTTTTTTTTCATTATTATTATTTATAATAAATAAAATTTTATTATTTTCATTTTTAACTATAGTTTTTATTGGAACTTCTATAAAAATATTTTTACCATTAGAACCTGTTATATTATTAGGTTTTCCATTTTTTCCATTTTCAGATAAAAAAATTTTTTTTAAATGATTTAATCCATATAATTTATCATTACCTTTAATAAAAATATTACCACCATTTCCTCCATTACCACCATCTGGAATATATCTAGAACTAGATTTTTTTTTATAAAAATGAATTAATCCTTTACCACCATCTCCACTTTTACAAAATATTTTAATAAAATCTAAAAAATTTTTATTTTGCATATATATATTTTAATATATAAACATTAATATTTATTATTACATCATAATAAATACAAAATATTAATTACTATTATAATATTTTAAATAAAAATAATTATTTAAATATAATACATTTATTTACAATTAATAAATTATATAAAAAATAATATTAAATATTAATATTAAATATTAAATAATAGTTTAAATAAATAAATAAATAAAATAAAAATAATTAGTAAAAATAAAACCTAATAAAAATTAAAAAAAATATTTTTATTTAATTAAAATTATATAAATTAATAGTATTAATACCTATTATTAAATAAAATAAAATAATATTAAATAATATTAAAATTAAATAATATTAAATAACATTAAATTATATAAATTATATAAAGTTTATATATTTTATAAAATGTTTTAATCTTTTATTATTTAAATGTTTGATAATATAATATTTTCTATTTTTTTATTAATTTCATCAATTTTTTTATCATAAGATTTAATATTAAAAAAATATTTTTTTTTTTTGTAAAAAAATAAAATATTTTTTTTTTCTTTTTCATATTCTTCAATTCTATTTTTTAATACATTAACATTATCATCTTTTCTTTTTTCTTCTTTAGATCTTTTAATTATTCTTTCAGTTATTATTTTTTTATTTACATATAAATAAAAAAATAATATTTTTTTATTATTTAATAAAAAATCTAAATATTTTGCTTGATTAATAGTTCTAGGATATCCATCATATAAAAATCCTTTATATTTATAATTATTTTTTTTTTTTAATTCTTTTTTAATTATTTCATTAATTATTGAATCTTTTAATAAAAAACCATTTTGTACATAAAACTTAATTTTTTCTCCTAATTTTGTTTTATTTTTAATATTATTTCTTAAAATTTCTCCTATAGAAATATTTTTTATAATAAATTTTTTTGAAATTAATTTAGAATGAGTACCTTTTCCACATCCTGGAGCTCCGTATAAAATAATATTAATCATTTTAAATTATAATAATTATATAATAATAATATATTAAAATATTATAAAATAAATATTAAATTTAAATATTAAAAATAAATAAATATTAATATTTATTATATTAATATTTATTAATATTTATATTAATATTTAATATTATTAAATATTAAAATTAAATATTAAAAAAATTATAATTATTAAAAAAATTATAATTTATTATAATATGATAAAAAAAAGAAAAATTAATTTAAAAAAAATTAATACTTCTATTAATACAATTAATATAAAAAATATTTTTTCTATTGAAAAAAATATTTATAAAGCAATAGTAATTATTGGAAAAAGAGCAAATAAAATTAATAATTTTTTTAAAAAAAAATTAGAAGAAAAACTTTTTTTATTGAATGATAAAGAAGAACCTTTAGAAGAATTTTATTTTGAAAATGAAAAAAAAATAAATATAGTTAAAAAATTTGAAAAATTACCTAAAACAACTTTAATTGCAATAGAAGAATTTTTAAAAGGAAAAATAAAATATAAAAAATATAAAAAAATAGAAAATAAAAAATTAAAAAAATTTTTTAGTGATAAAAAAATTTCAAAAACGTTAAAAACTCCTTTTAAAGAAGATAATATTTTTAAAAAAACTTTCTTTAAAAAAGATCCTTTTAAAAAAGATACTTTTAAAAAAGATCCTTTTAAAAAAGATCCTTTTAAAAAAGATCCTTTTAAAAAAGATCCTTTTAAAAAAGATCCTTTTAAAAAAGATTCTTTTAAAAAAGATCCTTTTAAAAAAGATCCTTTTAAAGAAGATTTTTTAAAAAAAGAAAAAAAAGAAATAAAAAAAGAAAATCCTTTTAAAGAAGATTTTTTAAAAAAAGAAAAAAAAGAAATAAAAAAAGAAAATCCTTTTAAAGAAGATTTTTTAAAAAAAGAAAAAAAGAAATAAAAAAAGAAAATCTTTTTAAAGAAAAAAAGTAAAAAACAATAATATTTATTTAATATTTATTTTCTATTAATATTTATTTTTTTTTAATATTAATAAAATTAAATATTAATTTAATATTTTAGTAATATTAATTTATTTATTATTATAATTTTTTATTTAATTTATTATTATTATTATTTTTTATTATAAATTAATTATTTATTTAGTTATATAATATTATTATATAATTATAATATTTATTTTATTAAATAATTATTTATTAATTATTTTTATATTATTATTTATTTTTAATATTTTTTATTTATTTAATTATATTATTTATTTAATTTTTTATGATCTTTTAAAAAAATTTTTAATCCAATATCAGTTAATGGATGATTTAATAAAGACATTATAACAGAAAAAGGAGCAGTTATAACATTAGCACCATATTTTGCACATTCAATAATATGTATTTGATGTCTAATAGAAGCAGCTAATATTTCTGTTTCAAATGAAAAATTATCATAAATATTTTTTATTTCTTTTATTAAAGAAATACCAGAAAAAGATATATCATCTAATCTTCCAATAAAAGGAGAAATATAACTAGCTCCTGCTTTTGCAGCTAAAATTGCTTGAGAAGATGAAAAAATTAATGTACAATTAGTTTTAATACCTCTATCTGAAAAATAACGTATAGCTTTAATTCCTTCTTTTATAATTGGTATTTTAAGAACAATTTGTGGATGTAAATCAGATAATTTTTCTCCTTCTTTAATCATTTCTTTATAATTTGTAGATATAATTTCAGCACTTACATCACCATCTACTATTTCACAAATATTTTTATAATGTTTATAAATATTATCTAAACCACTAATTCCTTCTTTATACATTAATGTAGGATTTGTTGTAACACCATCTAATATTCCTAAATCTTGTAATTTTTTTATTTGCTCTAAATTAGCAGTATCTATAAAAATTTTCATTTATTTTTATTTTTTTTATTAAAAATAATATACGTAATATTTTAATTTAATTTATGAATATACCAAAAGGAACAAGATATTTTAATGAAAAAGAAATTTTAAAAAGAGAATTTTTAATAAAAATTATTAAAAATAATTTTAAACTTTTTGGTTTTTCTCAAATTGAAACTCCTTCTTTTGAAATTAAATCTTTATTAAAAAAACAATATGGAGAAGAAAATGAAAAATTAATTTTTAATATATTAAAAACTGGTTTTTCTTTTAAAGAAAATTTTAAAAAATTAATAAATAAAAATGATAAAGAATTTTTAAATTATTTATCTAATAAATATTTAAGATATGATTTAACTATTCCATTTTTAAAATATATTTATTTTAATAAAGATAAAATAATTTTTCCTTTTAAAAGATATCAAATACAAATGGTATGGAGAGCTGATAGACCTCAAAAAGGTAGATATCAAGAGTTTTATCAATGTGATGCAGATATAGCTGGTAAAAAATCTTTATGGCAAGAAATAGATTTAATTCAATTATATTATAAAATTTTTTTAGAATTAAATATTCCAACAATTATTAAAATAAATAATAGAAAAATTTTATTTGGATTAATAGAAATTTTTAATATAAAAAAACATTATGAATTTATTAAAATATTAGATAAATGGGATAAAATAGGAAAAGAAAAAGTAAAAATAAAACTTTTAGACAAAGGATTATCTATTAAAAATTGGAAAAAATTAAATTATTTATATAATAATAATACATTATTAGAAGAAAAAATTAAAATAATTAATTTTTTTTTAAAAAAATCAGAAATAGGAAAAAAAGGTATTAATTCTATAAAATTTATTTTTAATAAAATTAAAAAATTAAATATAAAAAATATTAATTTAGAATTTAATATACTTTTATCAAGAGGTGTTAATTATTATACTGGAACTATATTTGAAATTTTTTATGAAAAAAATAAAAAACTTGCAATTGGAGGTGGAGGTAGATATGATAATATTGATAATAATATTTTAAAATTAAAAAATTTATCATGTGTAGGAATTTCTATAGGATTAGATAGAGTTATATTAATAATGGAAAAATTAAAATTATTTCCAAGTATTTATACTAATAAAATAAAAATTTTATTTTTAAATTTTGGTATTGAAGAATCATTAAAATGTTATAAAATAATTAATTTATTAAGAAATAAAGAAATTTCATCTGATTTATATCCTAAAAATGAACATATAAATAAACAAATAAAATATGCTAAAAAAAAAAAAATTACATTTATTGTAATGTTAGGTAAAAAAGAAATAGAAAAAAATATTATTAAAATAAAAAAAATTAAAAATAAAAAAGAATTAACATTTTTTTCAATTGAAGATTTAATAAATTATTTTTTAAATTATTATAATAAATAATAATATGGATATTTTTAATTTATCATGAGTATATATACAAAAATTTTATTAATTATTATATTTTCTATAATTTCTATTTATGGATATTTATTTAAAAAAAAATTTTTATTAATATTATTTATTATTTTATCAATTATTTTTACTTTATTAATTTTTATAAATGAATATATTTTTATTATTTTTTATAAAATAAAAATTAAAGATATAGATGGAGCAAAAAAATATTTAAAATTTATAAAAAATCCAAAAAAACAATTAATTAAAATTCAACAATCTTATTTTTTTTTCTTAAAAGGTTTAATAAATTCAATGATTTTGAATATTAATGGAACAGAAAAATATATGAAAAAATCTTTAAGATTAGGATTAAATATAAATTATTTTAAAATAATAGCTAATCTTAATTTAGCTATTATTTACGCAAAAAAAAAAATAAAAAATATAAAAAATTATTGAATGAATCAAAAAAATTAGATAATCTTGGTTTACTTAAAAAAGAAATAAAAAAAATAGAAATAATAATTAAAAATATTTTGAAAAAAAATATAAATAATAATATATAAATAATAATTAAAAATATTAAAAAAATATATATGTATATATTATATAATAATAATTAATATATAAAAAAATAATTACATATAATTACATCATATATAATATATATATATACTATATATATATAAAATAAATATAAAATAAAATATTTTATTTTAAATTAATAATTTAAAAAATTATTTAACAAAATTTAATAATATAATTTAAAATTTAATAATATAATATAATATAATATAATTATTATATTAATTAATTAAATGTTTATAAATTTTACATTATTAATTAGTTGTAGCTTTAATTCTTATTATGCAAGAAGAAATATAATAATATGATATAATTTTAAAATTATTAATATTAAATGTATTATCTATATTTATTCCAAGACAAAATTCTTTAATTATATTATTTAATTTAATAATTTTAATTATTTCTTCATTTTTACAAAAAGTATATGTTAATATATCTTTTTTTACTTCTTTATTACAAAAAGAATATTTTTTAAAATAATTTTTTGCTTTTTCTATAGAAATAAATTTTTCTATAATAGGTTTTTTTTCAATAATAATTTTATTAAAATATTTTTCAATTTTTAAAATTTTTTCTATATTTAATTTTGAATTATAATAAAAATCAAAATAAAAATAATTTATAAACATAT
Source organism: Candidatus Shikimatogenerans silvanidophilus (assembly GCF_018200315.1). GTDB lineage: Bacteria > Bacteroidota > Bacteroidia > Flavobacteriales > Blattabacteriaceae > Shikimatogenerans_A > Shikimatogenerans_A silvanidophilus. The sequence goes on along the minus strand of NZ_JADFUB010000003.1, from coordinate 5,283 downwards.
AAAAACCAATTTTTTTTATATGTTTACCTAATATTTTTTTCAATAAATAATATAAAATATGTATTGATGTATGATTTTTTTTAATAATATTCCTTCTATCATAATCAACTAATGCGTTAAATTTAAATTTTAAATTATTAGGTAATTTTTTTGTATAATGTAAAATTATATTATTTTCTTTTTTAACATTTAAAATATCTATTTTTTCATATTCATTTTTAATTATTCCTATATCATTAATTTGACCATAAATATTAGGAAAAAAAGGAGTTTTATCAAAAACTAATTGATAATATTTTTCATTATTTATTTTAATAATTCTATATTGTAATATTTGTATTGTACAAGATGATCTATAATATCCTAAAAATTTAGGATTATATTTTTTTTTTACAAAATTCCATTCATATTTTTTAATAAAATTTTTAGATATATTCTTTTGTTTATTCATTTCTTCTTCAAAAGAATAAAAATCTATTTTTAAATTATTTTCTTTTGCAATTATATTAGAAATATCAATTGGAAATCCATATGTATCATATAACTTAAAAATTTTTTTACCATTAATAATTTTTTTTTTTTTTTTTTACAATTATTTATAATAAAATAAATTTTTTTAATTCCATTTTGAATTTTTTTTAAAAAGTTAAAAAAAGAAATTCTTCTTTTTCTATTATTTCTTTTATAAAATCTTTATTGTTATTAATTTCAGGAAAATTTTTTTTTGTTATTTCAGATAATGAATCTACAATTTTATAAATTATTGGTTTTTTTTTTTTTAAAAATCTATAACTATAACTTATTGTTCTTCTAATTAAACGTCTTATTACATATTCATGACCATTATTTGATGGAATAACTCCATCTGATATTGAAAATGATATAGAACGTATATGATCTGAAATAATTCTAATAGCAACATCTTTATTTAAGTTTTTTCCATATTTAATTTTAAAAACATTTTCTATTTGTTTAATAATTGGAAAAAATAAATCAGTTTCATAATTAGATTTTTTTTTTTGCAAAATTCTAGAAATTCTTTCTAAACCCATACCAGTATCAATATATTTTTTTGATAATTTTTTAAGATGTTTTTTTATTTTAAAAAATTCTATAAAAACAATATTCCATATTTCTATAATATTATTGTTTCCTTTATTAATTAAATATTTACCTGGAAATTCTCTTTTTTCTTTTTCACTACGTAAATCTATATGTATTTCAGTACTAGTACCACAAAGACCTTCTTCTCCCATATTCCAAAAATTTTCTTTATTAAAAAATAAAATTCTTTCTTTATTTACAAAATTATTCCATATTTTATAAGAAGTATTATCTTTTTTTATATTTTTTTTTATATTACCAGAAAAAATTGTAATATAAATATCTTTTTTAGATAAATTATATTTATTAATTAATAAATCCCATGCCCAACTTATAATATCATATTTATAATAATCTCCAAAAGACCAATTACCAAGCATTTCAAACATTGTATGATGATAATCATCATATCCAACAGTTTCTAAATCATTATGTTTACCAGAAATTCTTAAACATTTTTGTGAATTAGCAATTCTAGTATATTTTGGTTTTTTATAACCTAAAAAAAAATCTTTGAAATAATTCATACCAGAATTAGTAAAAAAAAGAGATGGATCATTTGATAATATAATAGGAAAAGAAGGTAAAATTTTATGATTTTTTTTTTTAAAAAAATCTAAAAAAATTTCTTTTATTAATGAAGATTTCATAATTATTAATAATTAATAATTTTTTTTATTAAATAAGTTCATTGTATGATCAATTCCATAAAAAATAAAATTTAAAATCATTTTTTTAATTAAAGGAATAATATTTTCTATTTTTTCTATTTCATAATTATTAAAATTATCTAAAACATAATTACTTTGTTCTCCTTTTTTAAATTTTTTTCCTATTCCAAATCTTAATCTAGAATAATAATAAGTTTTTAAAATACTTTGTATATTTTTTAAACCATTATGACCTCCATGTCCTCCTTGTTTATTAATTTTTAAATTACCAAAATATAAATTTATATCATCACAAATAATAAAAATATCTTTAATTGAAATTTTTTTTTTATAAATCCATTTATTAATAATATTTCCACTATTATTAATAAAAGTATTAGGTTTTAAAAAAATTATAAATTTATTTTTAATTTTTAAATAATAATAGTAATTACTTTTTTTTTTATATACAAAAAAAAGTATTTATCAATTATTTTATCTAAAATTAAAAAACCTATATTATGACGATTATTTTTATATTTTTTTCCATAATTTCCTAAACCAATAATTAATTTACTCATATTTAATTTATTTTAAAATCCTAATTTATTTTAAAATAATATTATTAATAATATTAATATAATTTTATTAATATTATTTAATTATTTATTAATATTATTTAATTATTAATTTAAAAATTATTTAATATTTAAATTTTTTTTATTTAAAATTTTATTTTATTTAAAATTTTTAAAAAATTTTTTATATCATTAGGAATATGTGTATTAAAACATATATATTTTTTTTTATAAGGATGAAAAAATTCAATTGACTGAGCATGTAATGCTTGTCTATTTAATATTTTAAAACAATTTAAAATTATTTTTTTATAAAAATATGAATTAATGTTACCTTTTAAAATTTTATTTCCTCCATATAAATTATCATTAAAAATAGGATGACCTATATGTTTCATATGTACTCTAATTTGATGTTTTCTACCAGTTTTTATAAAACAATTAATTAAACTAAAATAATAAAATCTTTTTATAACATAATAATATGTTAAAGAATATTTACCTTTATTATTACTAGAAACCATCATTCTTTTTCTATTATTTGAATCTCTTATAATATAATTTTCTATTATACCACTATTATTTTTTAAATCTCCCCAAACTATTGCAAGATATTTTTTTTTTATTTTTCTTAAAAAGAATTGTTTTTTTAAAGATATAAAGCTTTTTTTATTTTTTGATATAATAATTAATCCAGAAGTATCTTTATCTATTCTATGAACTATATTATAAAAAATTTTATTTTTAAAATTTTTTTTATTAAAATAATATTCTAATGCATTTATTAATGTACCTTTTTTAATAGTATCACATGGATGAACAATTAAACCAGGTTGTTTATTTACTACTATAATATCTGTATCTTCATAAATAATATTTAAATATATTTTTTCAGGAAAAATATTATTATTGTAATAGTAATTATTATTATAATTATATTTTTTTATAATTTTCTTTTTTAAAAAAAAAATTAAATCATATGATTTAATATAATAATTTTTATTAATTTTTTTTTGGTTTATTTGAATAAAACCATTTTTTATTAATTTTTGAATTTTATTTCTAGTATAAATTTTTATAATATTAATTAAATATTTATCTAATCGTATTTTATTATTAATAATACCTGATAATAAAATATAAAAAACATTCACTTATATAAAAAATTTAAATATATATAAAAAATTTAAATAAATTTATTTTTTTATATAAAAAAAAATTTTAAAAAATTTTATAAATTATTATTATTTTTTATAATTTATTATAATATTTTTTTTAATTTAAATTTAAAAAAATATATATGTTTATAAAAATTATTCAACTTTTTATAAGTTTAATAATTATAATTTTTGTTCATGAAATAGGTCATTTTATTATAGCAAAAATATTAAAATTTAAAGTTAAACGTTTTTTTATTTTTTTAGATATTTATTTTTCAATTTTTAAAAAAAAAATAGGAAACACAATTTATGGAATAGGTTGGTTACCTTTAGGAGGATATGTTAAAATAAAAGAAATGAATTTTGAAAATAAAGAATATTTTAAAAAATTATTATTATCAATAGGAGGTATTTTTAATAATTTTTTATTAAGCTTTATTTTATATTTTATTTTTTATAAAAAATATTATTATTATGATAATTTTGTAAAATATAATAATGGTAATTATAATAATAGTAATGGTATAGAAATAATAGAATCAAATAAATATAAATATACAAATTTTTATCCATTAATTTTTAAAAAAAAAATTAAAAATGGTGATATATTTTGTAAAATATATAATAAAAAAATAAATTATTTAAAAGAAATACCAATAAAATTTTTATTAGGAAAAAAAATATTAATAAAAAGAAAAAATAAATTTTATAATATTTTTTTATCAAAAAAATATAATAATATAATAAAAAATTTTTTAATTAAAAATTTTTTTTATAATAGAAAAAAAATAAAATATATAATACCTAAAAAAAATTATTATTCAGAAAAATTAAAAATAAAAAAAGGAGATATTATACTTAAAATTAAGTATTATAATAAAAATAAAATAATTATTTTTTATGATGATTTATTATCTTTTTTTAAAAAAATTAATAAAAAAAAATTAAAAAATAATAATTATATAAATAATATAAATATAAAAAATAAAAATAAAAAAAATTTCATTATAATATTTAATAAAAATAATAAAAATAATATTAAAAAAATTAATAACATTAATTTTTTAAAATTAAAAAATAGTTTTTTTTTAAAAATTGAATCATTTAATATAAAAAAAAAAAAAATTAGTACATTAGATTCTTTATATTTATCTTTTTTAAAGATTAAATATTTAATATTTAATAATTTTTTTTTAATTAAAAATTATTTTTTACATTTTTTATATATAATTAAAATTTTTTTTATTAAAAATTATAATTTTAATGATATTAAAATACATATAAAAAATAATATTAAAAATAGTATTAAAAATAATATCAATAATAAAAAATATAATTACAAAATAATAAATATTAATAAAATAAATAATATTTTTTTTAAAAAAAATATTATTAAAAATGTAAAAAAATATAAAAGAAATAGAATTTTTAATTTTAATAATTTAAGTAAATTAAATATTTATAGTAAAATTATTATTAATAAAAAGAATAATAAGTATATATTATATATTTTAAAATTTTTTGAAAAAACATTTAATTTAAAAAAAATATTAAAAATAACAGCAAAATTATCTATTAATATTGGATGTTTTAATTTAATACCAATTCCATCATTTGATGGATTTTATATTTTATTATTTTTAATAGAATTAATTATAAATAGAAATATTTCAAAAGAAATTATATATAAAATATTAACAATAAGTTTTTTATTATTAATAACATTATCATTTTTATCGTTTTTTAAAAATTTTTATTTTATTTTATTTAATTAAATAATTAATTTATTTA
>NZ_JADFUB010000002.1 GCF_018200315.1 Candidatus Shikimatogenerans silvanidophilus | reverse complement strand
ATTTAAATATTATATAATTAAGAAAAAATTGTTATAAATTATAAAAGGTTTTATCGTATTAAAAAATCGTAATTTATTTTTTTTAAAAAAATTATTAAAAATTTTTATTATTATTATAATTTTAATAATTATAATATTAATAATAATTTTAATAATAATTTTAAAAAAATTATTAATATTTTTTTTAAAAATAAAATTAATAATTTTTGTCCATATGGAAAAAAAATTTTTTCTTTCTTTAAAGAAAAAGATTTTAAAAAAAAATTATGAAATAAATGAACTAATTTTAAAAATTTTAAATAAGAATTTATTTATTACTTATTTATTAATTTTAATAAATATAATAATTTATTATATATTATTTTTATTCCCAAATAAAATAAAATTTTTTGTTTTATCATCTAAAAAAATTTCATTTTCATTTTATAATCTTATTACTAATTATCAAATTATTACTAATTTTTTTTCTCATATAGATTTTAAACATATTTTATTTAATATGTTTTATTTATTTATATTTGGGTTTATAATAGAAAATAAAATAGGAAAATTAAAATTTTTATTATATTATTTATTTACTGGAATATTTTCTTCTTTATTTCAAATTTTATTTTTATATTATACTGATTTTAATAATTTTTATATTTTAGGAGCATCAGGTGCTATATATGGATTATTGGGAATAATATATGTATTTTATCCTATTTATAAAATAAAAATTTTTTCAAAAAAATATTGTATAAAATTCTCTAAATTTATAATATATTTTTTATTTTTAAGTATATTTGATTTATTGTTCAAATTAAATTTAAATGTAGGACATATATCTCATATAACAGGAATTTTAATAGGAATATTTTTAGGTTTTATATCTAAAAAATGTTTTATATATAAAAAAAAATTAAAACAAAAATAAAAAATTAAAAAAAATACAATGAATAATTCAATTTTTTCTTTTCCTACACCAAAAAATGAAAAGATAAAAACATATAAATCATTAAGTAAAGAAAGATTTTTATTAGAAGAGTGTTATGATAAAATGTATAAAAAAAAAATAGATATTCCACAATATATAGGAGGAAAAGAAATTTTTAGTGAAAAAAAAATTGAAATTAAACCTCCACATGATAATAAAAATATTGTTGGTTATTGGAATAAAGGTAATAAAAAAGATTTATTAAATGCTATAGATAGCTGTTTAAATGCTAAAAAAAAATGGAATAAATTATCTTGGGAAAATAGAGCTTCTATTTTTTTAAAAATAGCAGATTTAATTTCTGGACCATATAGATATGAAATTAATGCTGCTACTATGATTGGACAATCTAAAAATATTTATCAAGCAGAAATTGATGCTATAGGTGAAATGGTAGATTTTATTAGATTTAATGTAAAATATATGGAATTAATTTATAAAAATCAGCCAAATTCATCAGATAAAGTATGGAATAGATTAGAATATCGTCCATTAGAAGGTTTTTTATTAGCAATTACACCTTTTAATTTTACAGCTATATCAGGTAATTTACCATTATGTATGGCTATGATGGGAAATGTTGTAATATGGAAACCATCTAATAAACAAATTTATTCAGCAAATATTTTAATGAAAATTTTTAAAAAAGCTGGATTACCAGATGGTGTTATTAATATGGTATTAATAGATGGAAAATCAATAAGTGATATAGTATTAAATCATCCTGATTTCTCTGGTGTTCATTTTACAGGATCTACTGAAGTTTTTAATTATTTATGGAAAAAAATAGGAAGTAATATTAATTTATATAAAAATTATCCAAGAATAGTAGGAGAAACAGGTGGAAAAAATTTTATTTGGTCTGATAATACAATTAATTATAATGAATTAATTACAGCTATTATTAGAGGTGCTTTTGAATATCAAGGACAAAAATGTTCAGCAATTTCTAGAGCATATTTACCACGTAGTATATGGAAAAAATTTAAACATTTATTATTAAAAGAAGTAAAAACGATTAAATTAGGATCTCCAAGAGATTTTAATAATTTTATAAATGCTGTAATAGATAATAATTCTTTTGAAAGAATTAAAGGATATATAGAAAGAGCAAAAAAAAATAATGATATTAAACTTTTATGTGGAGGAGTTTATGATAAAACTATAGGATATTTTATTTATCCAACTATTTTTATTACAAAAGATCCTAATTGTGAAATTATGATAGAAGAAATATTTGGTCCAGTTTTAACTATTTTTATATATGAAGATAAAGAATGGGAAAATTGTTTAAATATTATTAATAATACTTCTAAATATGCTTTAACTGGATCTATTTTTTCAAATAATAGATATATAATAGAAAAAGCATCTAATATTCTAAGAAATAGTGCTGGTAATTTTTATATTAATGATAAACCTACTGGAGCAATTGTTGGACAACAACCTTTTGGAGGATCAAGATTATCTGGTACAAATGATAAATCAGGATCTTTTATTAATTTACTTAGATGGACATCTATTAGAACAATTAAAGAAAATTTTGATCCAGATAAAAAATATTCATATTATTTTATGGATTAATTAATATTAATAATTTATTGATTATTATTATGTAATTTAATGAATGATGTATGTATGTATGTATGTATGTATGTATGTATGTATGTATGTATGTATGTAATAATGTTATAATATAATATGTAAATATATTATGTTATTATGTAATATTTATGTTATGTATTAATTAATGATAAAGTAAATTTCTTTATCGCGTTTTTTTAAAAAAAAATGAGGAAAGTCCGGACACCAAGAGCAAACATAACGGGTAATTACCGTACGTTGTAAAACGATGACTAGTGCAACAGAAATAAAGTACATATGTATTTTAACACATTAATTTTTACATTAATGTTATATTTATAAATCATTTAATGTTTAAATTAATAATGTTTACAATAATATTGTTAAATCATGATGTAGTGGAATAATGTAAACTTCTATGTGGTGAAATGCCAAATATACTATATATAAATTTTTTAAAAATATATTGCTCATATACAAATTTATATTAGGGGGTAGGCAGTTTGAGATATAAAGTAATTTATATCCTAGATAAATGATAAAGATTATTTTTTATAATATTATTTAAAAAATATTATTAAAATATTACAGAATCCGGCTTATAAATTTACTTTATTTATTAATTATTTTAATTATATTTTTATTTTTTTTAATTATTTATTTATTAATATTTTTTTTATTTATTTATTTTTTTTTTAAAAATTTTATTAACTTTTTTAATAATATCTTTTGTAGTAATTTTATATTTTTTCATTAATTCTTTTGGTTTACCACTTTCTCCAAACATATCATTTACTGCTACAAAATATTGTAATGTAGGTAATTTTTTACTTAATAAACCAGCAATACTTTCACCTAAACCTCCAATATAATTATGTTCTTCTGCTGTTATTAAACAACGAGTTTTTAGTACAGATTTTAAAATAAATTTTTCATCTAATGGTTTAATAGTATGTATATTAATAACTTCACAATCAATTCCTTCTTTTAATAAAAAGTTAGCAGCTTCAATAGATTCCCAAACTAAATGTCCTGTAGAAATAATAGTTACATCTTTTCCTTCTTTTAAAAGTAAAGCTTTTCCAATTTTAAATGAATTTTTTTTAGTAAAATTAGCTACTTCTGGTCTTCCAAATCTTAAATAAACAGGTCCATTATATTTAGAAATAGCAATAGTTGCTTCATATGTTTGATTATAATCACATGTATTAATTACAGTCATTCCTGGAAGCATTTTCATTAATCCTATATCTTCTAAACTTTGATGTGTTGCCCCATCTTCTCCTAAAGAAATTCCAGAATGAGATGCACAAATTTTTACATTTTTATTTGAATAAGAAACAGATTGTCTAATTTGATCATAAACTCTAGATGTAGAAAAATTAGCAAATGTACCAGTATATGGTATATAACCATTAATACTTAAACCAGAAGCAATTCCAATCATATTTGATTCTGCAATTCCAATTTGAAAAAATCTTTTAGGAAATTTTTTAGAAAAATTAGTCATACAAAGAGATTCAGTTAAATCAGCACATAAAGCAATAATTTTATCATTATTTTCTCCTATTTTAACTAATGCATCTCCAAAACCTAATCTTGTTTGTTTTAATCCTTGATATTTGTAATTAAAAATCATTTTTATATATATTTTTATATATATATTATAAAATTAATTTAATAATTAAATAATTAATTAAATAATTTTATTAAATAATTTAATAATTATTAAATAATTTAATAATTTATTTAAAATAATTTATTTAATTAAAATTTATTTTTATAATTAATAATATTTATGTTATTTTTTATTTTATTATAATATCATTTTATTAAAAATCACCTATTGTTTCTGGTAATTTTTCTAAAGATTTATATAATTGTTCTTTATTTATTGGTTTACCATGCCAAATATGATTATCATACATAAAATCAACGCCATATCCCATTTTAGTATGAAGTATTATAACAACAGGTTTATTTTTTTTAGTTTTTTTTTTCGCTTTTAATAAAATATTTATAACTTTTTCTATATTATTTCCTTCATATTCTTCTAATACTTCCCAATCAAAAGATTCAAATTTTTTTTTTAAATTACCCATAGGTAAAACATCATCTGTAGATCCATCTATTTGTTTTTTATTATAATCTATAGTTGCTATATAATTATCTATTTTTTTTGCACCTGCATATAAAATAGCTTCCCATATTTGTCCTTCGTTTAATTCTCCATCTCCATGTAAACTATAAACTAAATAAGGATCATTATTTAATTTTTTTGATATTGCATATCCTATAGATACAGACATACCTTGTCCAAGAGATCCTGAAGAAATTCTTATTCCTGGTAATCCTTCGTGATTTGTTGGATGTCCTTGTAATCTAGAATTTATTTTTCTAAAACTATATAACTCTTTTATATTAAAAAAACCTGATCTAGATAAAATACTATAATAAACAGGAGAAATATGTCCATTAGATAAAAAAAATACATCTTCATTTTTTCCTTCTATTTTAAATGGATTAGAAGTATAATTCATAATTTTTTTATATAAAGCAACAAAAAATTCTGTACATCCTAAAGATCCACCAGGATGACCTGAATTAGCATAATAAATCATTCTTAATATATCTCTTCTTACTTGAGTACAAAGATTTTTTAATTCAAAAATATTATTCATTTTAATTTAAATATAATTTATTTATAATTTATTATTATTATAATATAATAATAAGATAATAATAAGAAATAAGATAATAATAAGATAATAATTTGTTCTAATTGATTTTAACCAATAATATTAAATAAATAATATAATAATAATATAATAATAATAATATGATAATAATATAATATAATTATTTTTTTTATTTTAATAATTTAAAATATGAAAAAAAATATTTATAAAAATAAAAAAAATATTTATAAAAAAATTATTGTAAAAAATAAAAAAATATATTATAAATATGATTTAATTGAAGAATATATATCTGGAATTAAATTATTTGGATCAGAAGTAAAATCTTTAAGATTGAATAAAGCAAATATATCAGAAGCTTTTTGTCAAATACAAAATGGAGAAATTTTTGTTTTTAATTTACATATTCCAAATTATTCTTTTAATAAGAATTTTATTATAAGTACAAAAAGAAAAAGAAAACTTTTATTAAAAAAGAAAGAAATAATTAAAATTTATAAAAAAATAAAAAAATTTAAATTAACAATTGCTGTAAAAAAAATTTTTTTTTCTAAAATTGGATTAGTTAAATTAAATATTTGTTTAGTAAAAGGTAAAAAAATATATGATAAAAGAGAAACTATTAAAAAAAAAGAATTGAATATTTTTCTTAATAGAAATTTTAAAAAAAAATAATAAATTTTATTATTTAATTTAATTAAATAAATTTACTTAAAAATTATTTAAAAATTATTTTAATTATTAAAAATTATTTTAATTTATTTTAATTATTAATAATAAAAATAATAATATTTATTATTTTATTTAATAATAAAAATTTTATTATTTTAAAAAATTTTATTATTTTATTAAAATAATTTATTTATTTAATAAATTATTTATATATTTATTTAATTATAAATAAAATAATTATGAAAAAAATTTGGTTTTTTTTTGCATTTCTTATTATTTTAATATTTTTTATAATTTTTATAAAATTAAGAAATAAAAAAAATAAATTAAAACAAAAAAAAAATTTAAATAAAGAAAATTTAAATAAATAAAATTTATAAATTTTATATAAAAAATTTTATATAAATTTAAATTTTAAATATAATTATATAATAAATTTAAATTATAATTTTTTATATTTAATTAATAATTTATTTAAATAAATATTATTACTATATATTTATAGTATAATTTAATATTATATATTTAATTTAATCTCTATATATATATTTATTATATTTTTATTTATGTATTATGTATTATGGTAGGTATTTATGTATGTTTTATGTATGTATAGTATATTTTATGGATATTATTATATGTATATGATAATGATATGTATGTATATGATATGATTGATTTATTGATGTGAGTTGAGTGAGTGATGTATGATAATAGATATTTAATTTATGATAGATATTTATTATGATGAGATAATTAATTTATATGGATATGATTGATTTATTGATGTGAGTTGAGTGAGTGATGTATGATAATAGATATTTAATTTATGATAGATATTTATTATGATGAGATAATTAATTTATATGGAATGTATATGATATAATATGATATTATATGATATTATGTATGTATAATATGGATATGATATTTAGTATTAGTATTTGTTTTATGTTGTTGATGGTATTATGTATAGTGTATGTATATGTTATGTTATATGTTATGTATAGTGTATGTATGTATATATATATGTAATTGTATTTATGATATATTTATATTGTTATAATATATTTTTATATTTTTATATATATGATTTATTATGATATTATGATGATATGAATATATATATATATTATTTATATATTATATTATATTATATTATATTATATTATATTATATTATATTAATGTATGTAAATGTAGTAGTATGTGTAGTAGTATGTAGGTAGTATGTAATGTATTAGTTGTTAGTATTTTTGTATTAATTTTTGTATTATATATATTATATTTATATATTGTATTATTCTATTTTTATAGATGCATTATTATATTTATAATATTTTAAATTATAATTATATTTATATTTATAATTATTTAATAAATTAAAAAGTTTTTTTTTTAAAATTCCTTTTCCATTACCATGAATTAAAATTAATTTTATATTTTTTTTAAAAAAAAATTTTTCAATTATTTTTTTAGCAAAATAAATTTGTTTTTCTACAATATTTGATTTTATTTTAATATAAATTTTTGGTATATTTTTATAATGTAAATCAATTATAAGTAAAGATTTTTTCTTTAAATTATCATTATCTTTATATTTATATTCATTTTTATATTTATAATTATTTTTAAAATAATTTTTAATATCTATATTTTTTACTATTTTTTTTATTGGATAAATTTCTTCAAATCCAAAATCATTAATTATAGTAACTAAATTATTATTAATAAAATTTTTTATAATTCCATTTATACTTTTATCTAAAATAGAAATTTTTTCACCTATATAAAAATTATTATCACAATTATTATTCATAAATATATTATTTATTATTAATTATATTTATTAATAAATTAATTTATTATATTTATTATATTTTTATTTTATTATATTTATTTATTATAAAATTTATTAATTATTTAAATATTATTTATTTAAAATTTTTTTTATATTATTTTTTATATCATAAAAATAAAAAAATAATATAATTTCATATAAAAATAAAATGGGAAATATTGATATTAAAGTAATTAATATATCTCCTGGTGTTATAGCTGATATTATAACAAAAATTATAAATAAAAAATATAATTTATATTTACGTAAAATATAATGTGAAATTATTTCTAATTTTAATAATACAATAATAAAAATTGGTAATAAAAAAATTATTCCCATCATTATAGTACAATAAAACATAGAATAAATATAATTATATAAATCAAAAATATTAAATATAAATTTACTAATACTAAAATTATTAATAAAATTAATAGTTATAGGAAATAATAAAAAGTATCCGAAAAATGAACCTATAAAAAATAAAATAAAAGAAAGTATAAAAATATTTTTTATTGTTATTTTCTCATTATTTTTTAATGCTGGTTTAATAAATTTCCAAATTTCATATATACAATATGGAAAAGATAAAATTAATCCTAAATAAAAAATAACTAAAAAATAAGTATTTATTTGACCAAAAAAATCTCTATTTTGTAATAAAATTTTATCTTCTAATAAAAAAAAACTTTTTTCTTTTAAAAAATTATTTTCATTACATAGTAATAAATTTTTTTTAAAATGAAAAAAAATAATATAATCAAAAATAATTTTTTTTTTTATTAATAAAAGAAAAATAATATTAATTAAAAAAAATAAAAAACATCTTATTAAATGTTCTCTAAAATTTTGTAAATGACTTAAAAAACTTTGATTATTTTTATTATAATATAATTTTAAACTTTCTGTGTTATATGTATTCATTTTTTATTTTTATAAAATTTTTATTAAATAAATAAATAAATAAATAAATTTAAATTTAATATGAAATGCGGAATAATAGGATTACCTAATGTTGGAAAATCTACATTATTTAATTTTATTTCTAATAAAAATAAAGCAGAAGTAAAAAATTTTCCTTTTTGTACAATAGATCCAAATATATCTATAATAAATGTTATAGATAATAGATTAAAAATAATTAATAAAATAATAAAATCTAAAAAAATTATTTATTCTACAATTAAACTTATTGATATAGCAGGAATAATTAAAGGTGCTCATAATGGAGAAGGTTTAGGAAATAGATTTTTATCAAAAATAAGAGAAACTAATGTAATTATACATATATTAAGGTCTTTTAAAGATAATAATATTATTCATGTAGAAAATAATATAGATCCTATAAGAGATAAAGAAATAGTAGAAACAGAATTACAATTAAAAGACATAGAAACTTTAAAAAAGTATTTAAAAAAAATAAATAATAATAATAAAAAAGAAATAAATTTTATAAATAAAACTATATCAATATTAAATTCAGGTAAAAATTTACGTTCTTATTTTTTTTCAGATTATTTACAAGAAAGAAAAATATTGAAAAATCTTTCTTTATTAACAAATAAACCTGTTATTTACTTAATAAATATAGATAAATATATAACAGAAAAAGATAAATTAATTTTTAATAAATTGAAAAATAATTTACAAAAAAAAGAAAAAATAATGTTTTTAACATTAAAAAAAGAATACTTAAATAAAAAAGATATTTATAATATTATTAGAAAAATTTATTCTTTTATAGAATTAGAAAATTTTTTTACTGTTTCTAAAAAAGAAATTCGTTCTTGGATAATGAAAAAAGGAACAAATACACTACAAGCAGCAGAAATTATACATACTGATTTTAAAAAAGGTTTTATTAAAGCAAAAGTAATTCATTATAAAGATTATATAAAATATAAATCTGAAGAATTATTAAAAAAGAAAGGTAAAATTTTTTTTTTAGGAAAAAATTCTTCCATAAAAGATGGAGATATAGTTCATTTTATTTTTAAAAAAAATTGAAAAAATTTTCTTTATTAAATTCATATAAATCTTCTATATTTTCTCCATTACTTATATATATTATAGGAATATTAAATTGATCATATATTCCAATTATTATTCCCCATTTTTTAGTTAAATCAAATTTTGTCAATATTATAAAATGTATAGGAATATAATTTAAAAAGTTT
Organism: Candidatus Shikimatogenerans silvanidophilus; assembly: GCF_018200315.1. Lineage (GTDB taxonomy): Bacteria > Bacteroidota > Bacteroidia > Flavobacteriales > Blattabacteriaceae > Shikimatogenerans_A > Shikimatogenerans_A silvanidophilus. Next base: position 32,442 of record NZ_JADFUB010000002.1, on the reverse strand, counting down.
CTTATTTGATCAAATACAATATTTCCACTAGTTCCATCTAATATTAAAAAATTTTTAAATGAATTATTATATGTTAATTTTTTTGTAATATTATTAATTTTTTTTAATTCATTTAATAAATTTTTATTATTATGTAAACGTCCAGATGTATCTATAAAAACAATATCTATTTTTTTAGATTTAGCATATTTAATAGAATTATAAACAACGGAAGATGGATTAGATTCATATTCTTTAAATATATTAATTTTATATTTATTACATAAAATCTCTAATTGAGAAATAGCAGCTGCTCTAAAAGTGTCTGCAGCACTAACTAATATATTAAATTTTTTTTTAAATCTATATAATAATTTTCCTATAACAGTTGTTTTACCTACTCCATTAATTCCTATAATATTAAAAACATATGGAAAATTATTAATTTCTTTAATTAAATAATCCTCTTTATAAATAGGAATTTTATTAAAAATTATATTAAATTCTTCTTTAATAATTTCTTTAATTGAATTTAAGTCTGATAAGTATGAATATGAATTTTCTAAATTTTTATTTTTAATATTGTCAACAATTTTATTTGTTGTTTTAATTCCTACTCCATATTTAATTAAAATTTCTTCTATTTTTTCATAAAAATTATTTTTTTTTTTATAAAAAAGTTTATAAAAAAAAAAATTAAATTTATTTTTAATTTTTTTATAAATGAAATATTATTTTTCATATATTATTATAAATATAATATTAAATATTATAAATATTAAATATTATAAATATTAAATATTTATTAAATATTTTTATTAAATATTTTTATAATTATTTTTTTATAAATTATTTATTTTTTATTTATTTTTTTATTTAAAAAAATTTTTTTATAATATTTTTATAAAAAAAAAAATATTTTTATAATTAATATTTAATAAATATTTTTATAATATTTTAATATATAATATATTTTAATTATAATATATTTTAAAAATTATAATATATTTTAAAAAATTTTAAAAATATTTTTTTTATAAAAAATTTTTTTATTTTATATTTTATTTTTATTATTTATTTTTATTATTTATTTTTATTATTTTATTATTTATTTTATTTATTTTTTTTTATCATTTTTTTTATTTTTATCATTTTTTTTAAAAAAATTATTAATATCTTTTATATTTATAATTTTTTCTTCAAAAGAATAATATTTTTTATTTTTTTTAGATTTAATTAATCTAAAAGCTTTAACTTTTTTTTCCATTTATTTAATTTCTTTATGAATAGTATGTTTTTTCAAAATACGATTATACTTTTTTATTTCTATCCTCTTATTTGTAGTTTTTTTATTTTTTATAGTAGAATAACGAGAAATACCTGGTAATCCTATTTTTTTATGTTCTATACACTCTAAAATAATAGGTTTTCTATTTTTTTTTTTATTTTTTTTTGATTTTTTTTTTTTTTTCATAAAAATTTTTTTTATAATAATATTTTAAAGCTTTTTCTATTCCTATTTTATTAATTATTCTAATTCCGTGAGAAGATACTTTTAATTTTATCCATTTTTTTTTAGAAGGAATAAAAAATTTTTTTTTAAAAAAATTAATATTAAATAATCTTTTAGTTTTTATATTAGAATTAGATATTTTATTTCCTACCATCATTTTTTTTCCTGTTATTTGACAAATTTTTGACATAAAAAAAAATTTAAAAATAATTAATAAATAAAATTAAATATTAAATTATTTATTATAAAAATATTAAAATAAAATATATAAATATATTATAAAATATATAAATATATTTAAAAATAAATATATAAATATAAAATTTAAAAATATATAATTATAATATAATATATTAATTATAATATATTAATAAAATAAATAATAATATATTTAAATAAAATTAAAATATTATATATATGGAATTTTTTTTTATTATTTTTTATTTTTTATTAATAATATTTATTAATATTTATTCTTATAAAAAAAGTTTAAATGATATTTCAAGTTACACTTTAGGAACTCGTTCTTTAAATTTTATATCAACAGCTTTATCTGTTTTTTCTTCAGATCTTAGTGGATGGTTATTAATGGGATTTCCAGGAATGGTATATTTAATAGGTATAAAAAGTATTTGGATAATATTAGGATTAATTATTGGATCTTTTTTAAATTATAGCATTATAGCCCCTAGATTCAGTACTTATACAAAAATATTAAATTCTTTTACTTTTTCTGATTATCTAAAAAATAGATTCGAATATAATTTTCTTTCTACTTTATCTTCTATAATAATTTTTATTTTTTTCTCTATTTATGTTTCTTCAGGAATTATTGCAGGAGGAAAATTACTTTATAGTGCATTTCAAATAAGATATAAATTTGGTTTAGTAATTATTTCTATTATAATAGCTTTATATACATTTTTTGGTGGTTTTTTATCAATAAGTTCAATAGATGTTATACAAGGATTAACCGTTTTATTAAGTTTAATGATTATTACATTTGTTTCTATGCATCAATTAGGAGGATTTTATAATATTTTTCAATCAATTCCAAAAAATAAATTAATTTTTTTTAAAAAAAAATATATATCATATATTATTTCACTTTTATCTTGGGGATTAGGATATTTTGGACAACCACATATATTAACACGTTTTATGGCTATACGTTCTATTAAAGATTTAAAAAAATCAAGAAATTTAGGAATTTTTTCTATGATTATTTCAATGTTAAGTTCTATGATTATTGGCTTAATAAGCATTTCTTATTTTAAGACTAATAAAAAAAAAATTAATACAGAATCTATTTTCATTATATTAAATAGAAAATTATTTAATCCAATTTTTATAGGATTATTTTTATCTTGTATGATTGTTGCAATAATAAATTCTACTTCTTCTCAAGTATTAGTTAATTCAAATAATTTATTAAAAGGAATTTATGAGAATTTTTTTTTTAAAAAAAGTGAATGTAAAAAAAAAAATGATAAAAAATTATTAAATATAGGACGTATTTTAGTATTATTTAGTACTTTATTTTCTTTAATATTATCTTTTTTTCTAAAAAAAAATATTTTAGACGTAGTATCATATGCTTGGGCAGGTTTTGGATCTTCATTTGGTCCTATAGTTTTATATAGTTTATATTTTAAAAATATTAATTTTTATGGAGCTATATCAGGAATTATTTCAGGTACTTTAACAGTATTAATTTGGATTTTTTTACCTATTTCAAAAAAAATATATGCAATTATACCAGGTTTTATAGTTTCTTCTTTTTCAATTTTTTTAATAACTTTTTTAACTGAAAAATTTATTAAAAATGATAATTTAATAAATAATTTTATTAAATTTGAAAAAGAATTTAATAAAAAAAAATAATTAAATATTATTTTTTTTATTTTTTATTTATTTTTTATTTTATTTAAATTTATTTTATTTAAAAAATTAAAAAAATTCTTTTAAAAAGTGAACCTGAAAAATATAGGAATAATAACATCTGGAGGAGATTCACCAGGTATGAATGCAGCTATACGTTCTATAGTAAAAACTGCTTATTATTATAGAATTAATTGTTTTGGAATATTATTTGGATTTAAAGGATTAATTAATGGAAATATTATTAATCTATGTACAATAGATGTAAAAAATATTATTAATCGTGGTGGAACTATTTTAAAAACAGCTAGATCTAAAGAATTTGAAACAAAAGAAGGAAGAAAAAAAGCATATAAAAATTTTAAAAAAAAAAAATTAGATGGATTAATTATTATTGGTGGAAATGGAACATTGACAGGAGCTAAAATTTTTGAGGAAGAATATAATATTCCAATAATTGGAATTCCAGGAACTATAGATAATGATATATATGGATCTGATTGTACTATAGGATATGACACAGCTTTAAATACTGTAATTGTTGCAATAGATAAAATAAGAGATACAGCTACATCTCATAATAGATTATTTTTTATAGAAGTAATGGGAAGAGAATCTGGTTTTATAGCATTAAATAGTGGTATAGCAACAGGTGCTTTAAATATTATGTTACCAGAAAAAAATTATAATATTAATAATTTGTTTAAATCAATTGATAAAGGAAATAAAGAAGGAAAATCTTCTAGTATTATAATAGTTTCTGAAGATAAAAAAATACAAAAAGCATATAGTTTAGCTAAAATTACTAAAAAAAAATATCCTAATTATGAAATTAGAGTATCTATACTTGGTCATATTCAACGTGGAGGAAATCCTACTTGTTTTGATAGAGTATTAGCAAGTAAATTAGGTTTTTTTAGTGTTAAATCTTTAATAGATGGTAAATATGGATTTATAGTTGGAAGTAAAGAAAATAAAATTTCTTATACTCTTTTAAAAGAATTTAATAAAAAAAAAAATAAAATAGATGAAGAATTAATTAAAATATCTAAAATATTATTTTTTTAGATATTTTTAGATTATATATCTTTATATATTATTAATAAGTAATAAAATTATAATAAAATTATAATAAAATTATATAATTAATTTAATTATATTTTAATTATATTAAGTATATAATTTTATTAAAAATTTAAAATATTAATTATTAATAATTAAAATAATAATAAAAAAGTAATAAAATTTATATGTATTCAAAAAAAATAAAAATTGGAATAAATGGATTTGGTAGAATTGGAAAATTAGTTTTTAAAGCTGCTTTTTTTAATAAAAAAATAGAAGTTGTTGCAATTAATGATCTTATGGATATTAATTATATAGCATATATGATTAAATATGATTCAGTTCATAAGAATAAATTTAAAGAAATTAAAATAGAAGATAATAATTTAATTTTAAATGGAAAAAAAATAAAAATTTTATCTAAAAAAAATCCTTCAGATATTAATTGGAAAAAATTAGATATAGAATGTGTTGTAGAATCTACAGGATTATTTTTAACAAAAGAACAAGCATCTAAACATTTATGTGATGGTTATGGAACAAAAAAAGTAGTTATATCTGCTCCACCAAAAGATGATAGTATTCCAATGTTTGTTATGGGAGTAAATAATAAAAATTATAATAATCAAAAAATAGTTTCTACTGCTTCATGTACAACTAATTGTTTAGCTCCACTAATAAAAGTAATACATGATAATTTTGTTTTAATAGAAGGATTAATGACTACAATACATGCATCTACTGCTACTCAAAAAGTAGTTGATGGTCCTTCTATAAGAGATTGGAGAGCAGGTAGATCATCTTTAGTAAATATTATTCCTTCATCAACTGGAGCAGCAAAAGCTGTTGGAAAAATTATTCCAGAATTAAATGGAAAAATAACAGGAATGGCATTTCGTGTACCAGTAGTAAATGTTTCAGTTGTAGATGTTACTGTACGAATTAAAAATAAAACTAACTATTCATATATAGTAAAATGTATTAAAAAATATTCTAAAAATGAATTAAAAGGAATATTAGATTATACAAATGAAGAAGTTGTTTCTACTGATTTTTCTGGAAATAAAAATACATGTATTTTTGATATTAATGCAAGTATTATGTTAAATCCATATTTTTTTAAATTAATAGCATGGTATGATAATGAAACTGCTTATTCATATAAACTTGTAAATTTTATTGAATACATGTTTAAATAATAAACATATATATAAAATAAACTATAAACATAAAATAACTATAAATAACTATATAAACATAAAATTATTTTTTTAAAATTATTTTTTTATTTTCATAATCTACTTTATAAATGAAAAATTTAATACCATTAGTAATAATTAAATATTTAGATTTTAAAAAAAAATTATAAGAAATAATTTGATTAAAAAATTTTTTATTAAAAATAATATCTATTTTTTTACATTCAATAATTATAAAAGGTTTTTTTTTTTTAAAAATAATAATATCTAATCTTTTTTTAATATATTTAATATAATATTCTACTTTAATATTTTCTTTATTTAAATTTTTAATTTTTAATAGATAGTAAATAATATTTTGTCTTACCCATTCTTCTGAAGAAAAATTAACAAATTTTTTTCTAATTAAACAAAAAATATATTTTTTATTATTTATTAAAATAATTTTATTAATAATTTCATTATTAAACATATATTATAACTTTATAATATAAATAAAATATGGAGTATAAAAAAGTAGTTATAATAGGTTCTGGTCCATCAGGATATACTTCTGCAATATATATATCTAGATTTGGATTAAATCCAATATTATATACTGGTATTAATATTGGAGGACAATTAAATAATACAAAATATGTTGAAAATTATCCAGGATTTAACAACGGAATTTTAGGTCCAGTTTTAATGGAAAAAATGAAAAAACAATCTGAAAAATTTGGAACTAAAATATATAATATATCTATTGAAAAAGTTCTTTTTTCTAAAGAAATTGGAAAAAAACACATAATTTTTTTAGAAAATGGAAAATTTATAGAAACACATGGTGTAATTATTTCAACAGGATCAAGTTATAAAAAATTAGGAATTAAAGATGAAAATAGATTTATTGGTTTAGGTGTATCTTATTGTTCTATTTGTGATGGTTTTTTTTTTAAAAAAAAAAACGTTGCTATAATTGGAGGTGGAGATACAGCTTTAGAAGATGCATTATATCTTTCAGATATATGTGAAAAAGTTTTTTTAATAGTAAGAAAAAATTATTTTAAAGGTACAGAATATTTACAAAAAAAAATAAAAAATGTAAAAAATATTAAAGTTTATTTTAATTATGAATTAATAGAAATTATTGGAAATACTAAAGTAGAAAAAATAAAAATAATAAATAATAAAAATAAAAAAGAATTAATTATTGTTTTAGATGGTATTTTTATTTCTATAGGAAATAAACCTAATACTGAAATTTTTAAAAATCAAATTAAAATGGATAAAAATGGATATATTATAACAAAAGAAAAAACAACTATAACTAATAAACCTGGAGTATTTGCTTCTGGTGATGTACAAGATCCTATTTATAAACAAGCAGTAACAGCTGCAGGAAGTGGGTGTATGGCGGCTATTGATTTAAAAAAATATTTTATAGATAACAATATTTTATAATACATACAATTTTATTAAATTATTAAAATGAAAAAAAGAATTATTTCACCTTCAATATTATCTGCAAATTTTTTAAATCTTGAAAAAGATATTAAATTAATTAATAAAAGTGTTGCTGATTTAATTCATGTAGATATTATGGATGGATTATTTGTACCAAATATTTCATTTGGAACTTTTATATTAAAAATTTTAAATAAATATTTATTAAAACCAATAGATGTACATTTAATGACTATTAATCCTGAAAAATATATTAATGAGATTATACATGATAAATATAAAAGAAAAAATATTAAATATTTACATATTCATTATGAATCTTGCAGTAGTAATTTAATTAATTTAATTTATACTATTAAAAATAGTGGAATAAATGCAGGTATTGTATTAAATCCACATACACCATTAAATATAATAGAAGAAATAATTGACTATATAGATTTTATTTTACTTATGTCAGTAAATCCAGGTTTTAGTGGTCAAAAAATTATTAATAATATATATAGTAAATTAAAAAAAGCAAGAAAAATAATTGATAAAAAAAATAAAAAAATATTAATAGGAGTTGATGGAGGTGTAAATTTATCAAATTGTTATAAATTATTTTCATTAGGAGCTGATGTACTAATATCAGGAAATGCTATTTTTTTATCATCAAATCCAATAAAAACTATTTTTAAAATGAAAAATTTATAATTTTTATTTTTATTTTATTTTTTATTAATTTAATTAAAATAAAAAATATTTTTGTGAAAGAGGTAAAGATTTTGAAGGTTTATAATAAGATTTTACTCCATTTATATATACATCATATGTTTTTTTATCAATTTCAATATTAGGAGTATTGTTATTTAAAATTAAATTATGTTTTTTTATTTTTATACAATTTTTTACAGGTTTAATATTTTTTTTTAATTTTAAATAATTTAATTTTTTATTTTCAAATGAATATTTATTAGTAAATAAATAACTTATTTTATAATTATTAAACATATTTTTATATGTATTTGGTTGTGAACTAGATATACTTGAACTAGGATCACCAATATTACATATTATAATACATCCTTTTTTTATAACCATTTCTGGTTTTACACCAAAAAATTTAGGATTCCATATAACTATATCAGCTATTTTTCCAATTTCAATAGATCCTACATATTTAGAAATTCCATGTACTATTGCAGGATTAATTGTATATTTTGCTATATATCTTTTTACTCTAAAATTATCTTCTTTTTCATTATTATTATTTTCATTATCATATATTTTACCTATTTCTTTTTTCATTTTATCAGCTAATTGCCATGTTTTTATAATAATTTCTCCTATTCTTCCCATAGCTTGAGAATCTGAATTAATCATGCTAATAGCTCCCATATCATGTAATATTCCTTCAGCAGAAATTGTATTTTTACGAATTCTTGATTTAGCAAATTCTATATCTTCTTTAAGATCATAATTTAAATGATGACATGACATAATCATATCTATATGTTCATCATATGTATTAATTGAATAAGGAATAGTTGGAGTAGTAGAAGATGGTAATATATTATTAAAAGAACAAAATTTTAATAAATCTGGAGTATGTCCACCACCTGCACCTTCTGTATGATAAGAATGAATAGTTCTATTTTTAAAAATAGAAATTGTATCTTCTACATATCCTGATTCATTAAGAGTATCTGTATGTATATTTACTGGAATATCAAATAATTCAGAAACTTCTAATGATGTATTAATAACAGATTTTGTAACACCAAAATCTTCATGTATTTTTAATCCACCACAACCTTCATTTAACTGATTAATTAAAATTTCTTTATAAGAACTATTTCCACATCCTAAAAACATAATATTAATTGGAAATTTATCAGTAGATAAAATCATATTTTTTATATTACCTGAAGTACAATTAGTAGCTAAAGTAGAAGTTGTTGGACCATAACCACCACCAATAACAGTTGTTGTACCACTTTGTAATGCTAAGTATAATAACTGAGGACAAATATAATGAACGTGACTATCTATACAACCTGCAGTAACTATTTTATTTTCTGCTGAAATTATTTCAGTTTCTGTACCAATAATCATATTTTTATTTATATTATCCATTGTATGTGGATTTCCAGATTTTCCTATTCCAACTATTTTTCCGTTTTTAATTCCAATATCAGCTTTAATAATTCCCCAAGTATCAATTATAATTGCATTTGTTATAACTAAATCTAAAATATTTTTATTATTTTTATAAGTAGAATTTTGTCCCATTCCATCTCTAATAGTTTTTCCAGCTCCAAACATACATTCATCTCCATAATTAATATAATCTTTTTCTATTTCAATGAATAAAGAAGTGTCACCTAATCTAATTTTATCTCCTACTGTAGGTCCGTATAATTTAACATATTGTTTTTTTTCCATATTTTGTTTTTTTTAATAACCATATATTTTTTTTTCTCCTCCAATTTCTACTAATTCAACTATTTTATTTTTTTTAGGATAAATTCTTATACAAGTTCCAGAAGGAATATTTAATTTATATCCTTTTGTTCCTTTCCTATTAAATTTTAAAAATTTATTTACTTTATAAAAATTAAAATGTGAACCTATTTGAATTACTCTATCACCACTATTAAATATTTTTCTAAAAATTTTTTTTCTTTCTGAAAAAAAATATATATTATTTTTTTTCAATTTATATTCTCCAGGAATAATTTTAGATTTTCCTTTAATAGGATTATGTATAGTAACTAATTTAGTTCCATCTGGAAATGTAGCTTCTATTTGTATTTTTTCAATTAATTCTGGAACACCATCCATTACTTGATCATAAGTTAATATATTTTTAGAATATTTTAATATATTATAAATATTTTCTCCACTTCTAGCATAATCCATTATATAATTTGATATTAAAGAAACACTTTCTGGATAATTTAATTTAATTCCTTTTTTTAATCTTTTTTTAGCAACTTCTCCAGATAAATAAATTAATAATTTTTCTTTTTCTTGTATAGTAAAATGCATTTTTTTTTTTTTTTATATAAAAAAATATTTATATTATAAATAAATCGCGGGGTAGAGCAGTGGTAGCTCGTCGGGCTCATAACCCGAAGGTCGTAGGTTCGAGTCCTACTCCCGCTACTAATAAACGATAATTATATACCGATAATTAATAAATTTTATTTATAATTTTATTTATTTATAATTATAATTATTATATATTTTTTTAATTATATATTGTTTATTGATAATTATTTTATTTATTTCATTTTCCTTTTCATTTTTTTTATTTTCTTTTAAATAAAACATAAAATCTTGTAATACTTTTTCTAAAATACTTTTTAATCCTCTTGCTCCAATTTGTTTTTCAAAAGATATTTTAACTATTTCATCAATAGCTTCTTCAGTAAAATGTAATTTAATACCATCTAATTCAAATAATTTTTTATATTGTTTAATTAAAGAATTTTCAGTATGTAATAAAATATTTTTAAAATTTTCTTTTTTTAATTTATGTAAACAAGTAATAATAGGTAATCTTCCTATAAATTCTGGTATAAACCCAAATTCAAATAAATCTTGTTCTGTTACTAAATTTAAAATATTATTATTATTATTATTATTATTATAATAATTTATTTTATCTTTTTTATGTTCTAAAAAACCTATTTTTTTGTAATTTATTCTATTTAAAATAATCTTTTCTAATCCTTGAAAAGAACCTCCAACAATAAATAAAATATTTTTAGTATTAATTGAAATTAATTTTTTATTATCTTTTATAAAAATTGGAACGTTAATAATAGATCCTTCTAATATTTTTAATAAACCTTGTTGTACACCTTCTCCAGATATATCTCTTGTTATTGTTGATTTTAATGGATTTGCAATTTTATCAATTTCATCTATATACACTATTCCTAATTCTGCTAAATCAATATCATAATTTGAATCTTGTAATAATCTTATTAAAATGCTTTCTACATCTTCACCAACATATCCTGTTTCTGTTAAAGAAGTAGCATCTATTATAGCAAATGGTAAATTTAAAAACTTAGCAATAGATCTTGCTATAAGAGTTTTTCCAGTACCAGTAGGACCTATAATAATAATATTTGATTTTTCTATTTCTATATCTTTTTCTTTATCTTTTTCTTTATCTTTTTCTTTTTTTGATTTTGATTTTAATTTTGATTTTGATAATTCGTAATATTTTTCTTTTGATTTATATTTATCATAATAATCCTCATCATCATCATCATCCTCATCATCAGACTCATCATCATCCTCATCCTCATCATCAGACTCATCATCATCCTCATCCTCATCATCAGACTCATCATCATCCTCATCCTCATCATCAGACTCATCATCATCCTCATCCTCATCATCAGACTCATCATATTCATCATATTCATCATAATCATCATAATCATCATCATCATCATACTCATCATAATAATCATCGTTAGAATCGTCTTTATTAAAAAAATAGTATGAATATTTATTATAATCGTATAAATAGTAATAATTATTATTAAAATTTTTATTAGATGATAATAAATATAATATTCTTTTATAATGATTATAAACAGCAACGGAAATTATTCTTTTAGCTTCTTCTTGTCCAATAATATATCGATCTAAATATTTTTTTATATCTTTAGGTTTTTTTTTAAAAAAATTAGATTTTATCATAATATATATTATTTTTAATATATTATTTTTATATTTATTAATTTATATTTAATTTTTATTTATATTTACAATTTAAAAAAATATAATATTATATTAAATACAATATTAAAATTATAAAAATTATATTATTTTAATTTAATTGTAAATATTAAATTTTATTTTATTTTTATTTATATATTTTTTTGTATACATTTTGTTATTTATAATTTATTTTTTTAATTTTTTTTTTTTACTTCCTAAAATTTTATCTCCTAAAATTTTATCAATCATTCCGTATTCAAGAGCTTCTTTAGATTCCATCCAATAATCTCTATCTGAATCTTTTGATATTTTTTCAAATGATTGTCCAGTATGTTTAGAAAGAATTTTATATAATTCTTTTCTTATTTTTTTTATTTCAATTGCTGTAATTTCTATATCTGATGCTTGACCTTTTACTTCTCCAATTGGTTGATGTATCATTATTCTAGAATGTTTTAAACAATATCTTTTTCCTTTATTTCCAGCACATAATAAAATTGCTGCCATTGATGCAGCAATTCCTGTACATGTAGTAGAAATAATAGGCTCTACCATTTGCATTGTATCATAAATACCAAATCCAGAATAAACATCCCCTCCAGGAGAATTAATATATATTCTTATTTCAGATGAATTAATATATTGTAAAAATAATAATTGAGCTTGTATAATATTAGCTACTTGAGAATTTATAATAGTACCTATAAAAATAATTCTTTCCATCATTAATCTAGAAAAAACATCCATTTGAACAACATTTAATTTTCTTTCTTCTGTAATATATGGAGTAATATTCTTAATATTAAAATTAAAAGATGAAATATATTTATTTAAAAATAAACTATTAATATTAATATGTTTTATAGCATATTTTTCAAATTCATTATTAAACATGTAAATTTTATTTTAATGTAATTTTTATAACATGTAAATTATATTTTTAAATTATAAAAAAAAAAAATAAAAATGAAGTATATTTTTTCAAATTTATCAAAAACTGAATTAGTTGTTATAGTTATTTTAGCTCTTTTATTATTTGGTGGTAAAAAAATTCCTGAATTTATGAAAGGATTAGGAACAGGATTAAAAGAATTTAATAAAGCTATAAAAATAAAAGATAATGATAATGATAATGATAATAATGATTTTATTAAAAAAAATGATTAATAATTAATAATTAATAATTAATAATTAATTAATAATTAATATTAATAATTAAATAATAATTAATTATTATTAATTATTATTTAATTATTTAATTATTTAATTATTTAATTAATTATTATTTATAATTATTATTTAATAAATATTTATTATTTAATAAAATAATTTAATTATTTATATTTAAAAATTTTATTTTATTATTTTCATAATAAAAATGAATATTTTTATTTTTATTTATTTTTCCAGAAATAATATATTCATAAATTATATTTAATAAATTATTTTGTATAATTTTCTTTATATTTCTAGCTCCATATTTTATATTAAAATTTTTATGATTTAAAATATATTTTTTAATAGATTCTAAAAAAAATAAATTATATCCTAATTTTTTAATCTTATTATTTAATATTTTTAATTCTATATTAATTATTGATGAAATATTTTCTTTATTTAAATTATTAAAAATAATAATTTCATCAATTCTATTTAAAAATTCTTGTGAAAAAGTTATTTCTAAATTTTTTTTTATAATAGATTTTTTAACTTTTAAATCAATATTTTTTTCTTTTTCAAAACCAATTGAATTATTTATAGAATACAATTCTTTAGTTCCTATATTAGATGTTAATATAATTAAAGTATTTCTAAAATTAATTATTTTTCCTGTATTATCTGTAATAGTTCCATCGTCTAATATTGGTAATAAAATATTAAAAATATCTTTATGAGCTTTTTCTATTTCATCTAATAAAATTACAGAATAAGGTTTTCTTCTTACAAATTCTGTTAATTGTCCTCCTTCATCATATCCAATATATCCAGGAGGAGATCCTATCATTTTATTTATTGAATTTTTTTCTTGATATTCACTCATATTTATTCTTAATAAATATGATTCGTTAATAAAAAATTCATTTGTAATAATTTTTGATAAAAAAGTTTTTCCTACTCCTGTATTTCCAATAAATATAAATGAACCTATTGGTTTATTATTTTTAATTCCTAAAAGATTTAATTTTATATATTTAACTACTTTTTCTATAGCTAAATCTTGTCCAATAATCTTTTTTTTAATATTAAAAATTATATTTTTTAATTTTGATATTGAATAAAAATCATTATTCCTAATAGGAATACCAGTTATAACAGAGACTATTTCTGATATATTTTTTTCATATACAATTGATTTATTAAATTTTAAATTTTCTTTAATTTTTTTTTTTTCTATTATTAATTCTTTTTTAATTTTTTTTTCCTTTTCTCTTAATTTATCAGCTTCTTCATATTTTTTAAATTTTTCTAATTTTTCATTTAAAATTTTAAATTTTTCAATTTTTATTTTTTTCAATTCTTTTTCTAATAAATTAATTTTAAATGGAATTTTAACATTTTTAATATTTACTCTAGATCCAGCTTCATCTAAAATATCTATTGCTTTATCTGGTAAATTTTTATCATTTATATATCTTGATGATAAATAAACACAAGATTTAATAGCTTTATCCGTATATACAACATCATGATAATCTTGATATTTTTTTTTTATTTTATTTAAAATATTAATTGTTTCTTTTTCTGAAGTAGGTTCTAAAATTATTTTTTGAAATCTTCTATCTAAAGCTCCATCTTTTTCTATATATTTTTTATATTCATTTAAAGTAGTTGCACCTATACATTGAATTTCTCCTTTAGATAAAAAAGGCTTTAAAATATTAGAAATATCTAAAGCTCCAATATTATTTCCAGAACCTATAATAGTATGAATTTCATCTATAAAAATAATAATATCTTTATTTATTTTTAATTCATTTATTAATAAATTAATTTTTTCTTCAAATTGTCCTCTATATTTTGTTCCAGAAATAATATTTAAAATATCTAATAGTATTATTCTTTTATTATATAATTTACTATAAATTTTTTTATTAACAATTCTATAGGCTAAACCTTCTACTATAGAAGATTTTCCTACTCCTGGTTCTCCTATTAATATTGGATTGTTTTTTTTCCTTTTACTTAATATTTGTGATATTCTTTCTATTTCTTTTTCTCTTCCTATAACAGGATCTAATTTATTTGTAAGAGCAAGATATGTTAAATCTTTTCCTAAATTATTTAAAAAAGGAGTTTTTGTTGAATAATTTTCATCATAAATTTCTTCTTCAATATTAATATCATCTTGATTAAATTTGGACATATATTTATAATTTAATTTATAAAATTTAATAATTATTTAAAAAAATAAAACTTTAATTAATATTAATAATTTTATTTTAATAAATAACTATTTTAATAAATAACTTTTAAATAATTAATTTAATAATATTAATTTATTAATTGTTATTTCTAAAATTAATCTTTTATTATTATTAATATTTAAATTTAATATAGTATTTCCACAAATATCTAACGCTTTTTGTAAATAAGATAATGAAACATATTTTTCTTGTTTTTTATATAAATTTTTAATTTTTATTTTTTTTTTTTTTAAAAAAAATTTATAAGATATAGGATTTTTTATAAAAATCATATTTTTAATATAAATTGATAATTCATTTATAAAATTTTCTATATCAAATACATTTTTTTTTAATATATAATCTAGTAAAATAAAAGATTTAAAAATATCTTTTTTTATTATATAATTCATTAATTTATACAAATAATATTCATCAATTATTCCTATTTCTTCCATTGTTATTTTTTTATAAATTTTTCCATTTGATAAAGAAGAAATTTTATCAAATAAATATAATGCATCTCTTATAGAACCATACGAATTTTTTGCTATCATAAATAAAGACTCTTCATCATATTTAATATTTTCTTTTATTGAAATTTTTTTTAAAAAAAATTGTATTTCTTCAATAGAAATTTTTTTAAATTTATAAATTATACATCTTGATAAAATAGTTTCTGGAATTTTATTTTTTTCTGTAGTAATTAATATAAAATAAACATGTATAGGTGGTTCTTCCAAAATTTTTAAAAATGCATTAAAAGCAGATGTAGATAACATATGTACTTCATCTATTATATAAATTTTATATCCAAATGGTGGTGAATATTTAGCTTGATCAATAATATTTCTTATATTTTCAACTGAATTATAAGAAGCAGCATCTAATTCTAGAATATTAAATTCATAATTATGAATTTTATAATTAATTTTTTTAGATAATATTCTTGCTAATGTTGTTTTTCCTACTCCTTTTTGTCCATAAAAAAGTATAGTATGAGGTAATTTTTTATTTTTAATATAATTTTTAATACTTTGTATAATATTTTTTTGACCAATTATATCTTCAAATGTATTTGGTCTATATTTTATAGGAAAAGAAGTATAATATTTCATTTTTATATTTTATTATTTTTAATAAATTTTATATTTTATTATTTTTAATAAATTTTAAAATTTTTATACAATTTTAAATTTAAAAATTTTTAAAAATTAATTAAAAATGTATTTTTTTAGTAAAAAACAAAGTAAAAAAAAAATTAAAAAAAAATTAAAAAAAAGTAAAAAACAATTAATTAGTAAAAATAGTAAAAAAAAATTAAAAGGAATAATTAAAATTAACAAATTTGGACATGGTTTTGTATTTATTAATAATAATAATAATTATAAAAAAATTTTTATTCCAAAAGTAAATACTAAAAATTCTTTAAATGGAGATGAAGTAATTGTTAAAATAAAAAAAATTGAAAATAATAAAATTATAGGAATAATAAAAAAAATAATTAAAAGAAAAAAAAATAATAATATAATTGGAATAGTTAAAAAAATAAATAAAAATAAAATTATTGTAAATACAAATGAATTTCATGTTGATATACATATAATAATATCTAAATCTAATAAAAAAATAAAAATATCTTTTAAAGATAAAGTTCTTATTAAAATATTAAATTGGAAAAAAAATTTATCTAATCCAATTGGAAAAATTTTAAAAAATTTAGGAAAAACTGGAAATCCTATTACAGAAAAAAATTCAATAATAGAAGAATATAAAATTAATAATTTTTTTTCTAAAAAAGTAATAAAAGAATTAAAAAAAATTCCTATAAAAATTGATAAAAAAGAAATTTTTAAAAGAAAAGATATGAGATATGTAAAAACTATTACTATAGATCCATTTAATGCTAAAGATTTTGATGATGCTATTTCAATAAAAGAAATTAATGATGATATTTTTGAAATAGGAATTCATATATCTGATGTAACTCATTATGTTAAAGAAGGTACTTATATTGATAAAGAAGCATATAAAAGAGGAGCATCTCTTTATTTAGTAAATGATGTAATTCCAATGTTACCTGAAAAATTATCTAATAACCTTTGTTCTTTAGTACCTAATGAAGAAAGATTAAGTTTTTCTGTTATTTTTAAAATGAATAAAAAAGCAGAAATATTAGATTTTTGGATAGGAAAAACTATTATTCGTTCAGATAAAAGATTTAATTATGAAGAAGTTCAAGAAATTTTAAAAAAAAAGAAAGGTCCTTTTTGTAAAGAAATATTAATTTTATATCATTTATCTAAAAAATTAAAATTAAAAAGATTAATAAATGGATCTATTCTTATGAATACATATGATTTAAAAATTTTTTTAGATAAAAAAAATTATCCAAAAAAAATTAAATTAGAAGATTCAAAAAATTCTAATTTTTTAATAGAAGAATTTATGTTACTGACTAATAAAAAAATTTCTGAATTTGTTAGTTTAAATAAAAATGGAAAACCATCTAATTTTACATACATATATAGAATTCATGATAAACCATGTTTAAAAAAAATAAAAGAAGTAAAAAGTTTTATTAAATTATTAGGTTATAAAATAAATAAATTTGATAAAAAAGAAATAAATAATTTATTAAAAATTTCTAAAAAAAAAAAAGAAAAAAATATAATAGATAATTTGTTAATGAGAATGATGACTAAAGCAAAATATTCTACAGAAAATATTGGTCATTATGGATTATCTTTTTCCTATTATACACATTTTACTTCTCCAATTAGAAGATATCCAGATATTATAGCACATAGATTATTAGAAAAATTTATTATGAATAAAAAATCAGAATCTTTAATTAGATATGAAAAAAAAAGTAATCATTGTAGTAATAAAGAAAAAATTTTATTAGAAGCAGAAAGGAATTATATTAAGTCTATACAAATTATTTATTTATCAAAATTTATTGGAAATATTTTTAAAGGAATTATTTCATGGATAACTGATAGATATGTTTATGTAGAATTATTATTTTTAAAAATTGATGGATTTGTTAAAATTTATAAAAATAAAAAATTTTTTATTGGAAAAAAAGTATATGTAAAATTAATTAAAGTTAATTTACAAAAAAAAGATATAGAATTAAAAATTGTTAAAAATATTAAAAATTATTAATTAAAAAATTTAAAAATATTTAATAAAAATGGAAATTATTAATTTAATAGGAAAAATTAGAAATAAAAAAGGAAAATATTATTCTAATTATATTAGAAAAAAAAATAAAATTCCTTGTGTTTTATATGGTGTAAAAAATAAAAATATAATTTTTTATTTATCTATTAAAGAAATTCATAAAATAATTATAAATTTTAAAAAAAAAAATTTTTTTATAAATATTGAACTTATTGATTCAATTGATTCAAAAAATATTTTAAAAAAAAATTTTGATGTTATTATAAAAGAAATTCAATATCATCCTGTTTCAGATAAAATTATTCATATTGATTTTTATGAGATAGATTATAAAAAAAATATAATATTGGATATTCCAATAAAAATAATTGGAAAATCTATAGGAGTTATTAAAGGAGGAAAAATTAATTTTACTATAAAAAAATTAAGAATTGAATCTATTCCAAAAAAAATGCCTAAATCAATAAAAATAGATATATCTAATTTAGATATTGGAGATAGTTTTTTAGTTAAAGATATTATTTATAATAAAAAAGAATATAAAATATTACATCCATATAACCTTGCAATTTTATCTGTTACTTTATATAAGAAACAAGAAGAAAAATTAAAAGAAGAAGAAAATTTAGATAAATCAACTTCTTAAAAATTATTAAAAATTTTAAAAAAATGGATGAATATTATAAAAAATGGATGAATATAGCTTTAAAAGAAGCTAAATATGCTTTTAAAAAAAATGAAATTCCAATAGGTTCAATTATTTTATATAAAAAAAAAATTTTATCAAAAGCACATAATTTAACACAAACATTAAATGATTGTACTGCACATGCGGAAATTAAAGCAATAAATAAAGCATCTATATATTTAAATGATAAATATTTAAATAATTGTATAGTTTTTGTAACATTAGAACCTTGTATTATGTGTTTTGGGGCTATTGTATTGTCTAAAATAAAAAAAATAGTTTTTGGTTCAAAAAGTAAAAATGGATTTTCTAATTTTGGATTAGAAAAAAAATTTAGTATTAATTTTGTATCAGGTGTTTTAGAAAAAAAATGTACTTCTTTAATTAACTTATTTTTTAAAAATAAAAGAATTAATAATAAAATAATTAATAAATAAAAAATAATTAATTTAATTAATTATTATGATAAAATTAATAAATATTATTATGATAAAATTAATAAATAAAATATAATTTTAATTTTTATTTATATATACATACATATATAATTTATTTATATATATATAATTTATTTATATATATATACATAATTAATATTTTATTTATTATAATATCATAATACCATCTTTATCTATTTTATTTAATTTAATATTATATTTTATTTTATTAACTTTTTCTTTTTTCCATATACTTTTTACTCTAATAAAATTTTCAGTATAACCATATATCCATCCTTTTTTATTTTCTTTTTCAAATAAAACATTATGCATTTTATTTAATTGTTTTTCATAAAAAAATCTTTTTTTTTTTTCTGAAAGTATTTGTAACATTTTTCTTCTTTCTTTTTTATATTTTTCTAAAACATTATTAACATTATTATTATATAATTTTTCTGCTTTAGTTTTTTTTCTGTAAGAAAAAGAAAAAACATGTAAATAAGATATTGGTAAATTTTTAATAAAATTATATGTTTCTAAAAAATTTTCTTTTGTTTCTCCTGGAAATCCTACTATAACATCAGCACCAATACATGAATTTGGCATCAATTTTTTTATTTTTTCTATTTTTTTAAAATAAAATTTGCTTAAATATCTTCTTTGCATTTTTTTAAGAATCTCATCACTACCAGATTGTAAAGGAATATGAAAATGTTGAACAAATTTTTTACTTTTATGAAAAAAATTAATTATTTCATCACTAAATAAATTAGGTTCAATAGAAGAAACTCTTATCCTTACTATTTCTTTAATATTTTCTATTTTATTTATTAAGTCTAAAAAATTATATTTAATTTTATTTTCAACGTAATTATAATCTCCTATATTAATTCCTGTTAGCACAATTTCTTTAACTCCATTTTTTACTATTTTTTTAATATTATTAATAACATTTTCAATTTTATCTGATCTAGAAAGGCCTCTAGCAAATGGAATAGTACAATAACTACATTTATAATTACATCCATCTTGAATTTTTAAAAAAGATCTAGTTCTATCATTTATAGAATAAGAATTTTCATATTTTTTAAACTCATATTTGTCACAAAAAAATTTTTTATTAATTTTTTTTTTTTTTAAAAAAAAATTATTAATATAATTATCTAAATAAAATTTTTCTTTATTACCTAAAATTAAATCTACTTCTTTTATTTTAGATATTTTTTTTGGTTGAAGTTGAGCATAACAACCAATAACAATAATAAAAATTTTAGAATTTTTTTTTTTTAAAGAATTAATTATTTTAATTAATTCTTTTTCAGGTTTTTCTGTAACAGAACATGTATTTATTATACATAAATCAGAAAATTTATTAAAATCAACTTTTTTAAAATTTTTTAATTTAGATACTTTTCTTATTATAGTAGATGTTTCAGAAAAATTTAATTTACACCCTAATGTATAAGAAGAAAATTTTAATATTTTTTTTAGTTTTTTCATTTTATTAAAAATAAAATATATAATATAAACAGTTATAAATAACAATTAATTAATATAAATGAACATTTTTATTATTATATTATTTTATGTATGATTATTATATGTAGTAAATATTATATGTAGTCCATATATATGCATGTTATATATAATGTTAATCCATCCATATATATAAATAACCTAAATAAACAAACATTTATTCATTTATTACAAATACATAACTACAACACTACAAAAATACATTTTTACAAAAAATACAAATATACAAATAATTATTATTTTAATTAATTTTAATTAAATATGAAAAATATAAAAAATGAAATTAAAAAAATAATTAAACGTTATAATTTAATTTATAAAAATTTTAATTTTGATAAAGAAAAAAAAAAAGTTTTTTTATATGAAGAAAAACTTTTATTATCATCTTTTTGGAATAATAAAAAAAAATATAAAAAATTTTTAATAAATTTAAAAAAAAAGAAAAAAAAAATTAAAGAATATGAATATATTATATCTTATATTGAAGATTTAAATATTTTACTTCATTTTTGTAATGAAAAAACAATATCAGAAAAAGAAATAAAATATTATTTAAATAAATTTAAAAAAAAAATTTCTTATATTGAAGAAAAAAATCTTTTCTTACAAAAAGAAGATGAAATGAATGCTATGATTCAAATTAATGCTGGTTCTGGAGGAACTGATAGTTGTGATTGGGCTAGTATTATAATGAGAATGTATTTAATGTGGGCTGAAAAAAAAAAATATAAAGTAAAAAAAATTCATTGTACTTATGGCGAAATTACAGGAATTAAATCTATTATTTTAGAAATAAAAGGAAAATATGTTTTTGGATTTTTAAAAGGAGAAAATGGAATTCATAGATTAGTTCGTATTTCTCCTTTTGATAATAATTCTAAAAGACATACTTCATTTGTATCAGTATATGTTTATCCTTTAATAGATGATAATATTAAAATTAATATTAATCAATCTGATATTTATTGGCAAACTTTTAGATCAGGTGGTTCTGGAGGACAACATGTTAATAAAGTAGAAACAGGAGTAAGATTATATCATAAAAAAACTGGAATTATTGTAGAAAATACAGAATCTCGTTCTCAAATAAAAAATAAAGAAAAAGCTTTAAAAATTTTAAAATGTAAATTATATGAAAAAGAAATTAAAAAAAAAAATGAAAAAAAAAATGAAATTGAATTAAAAAAGAAAAAAAATGAATGGGGATCACAAATAAGAAATTATATAATGCATCCATATAAATTAATTAAAGATTTAAGAACTGGAATGGAAACATCTAATGTAGAATATTTTCTTAATGGAAATATTGATAATTTTTTAACAAAATATTTAAACAAAAAAAAAATATTTAAATAAATTTTTTTTAATTATGAATTTAAATTTTAATAATTTTACTATTAAATCTAAAAAAGCTATTAAAATAGCAAAAAAAATTTCTAAAAAAAATAAAAATCAATATATAGAAATAGGACATTTAATTTTAGGATTATTAGAAATTAAAGATGATTTTATTTTTTTTTTTAGAAAAAAAAAATAAAAATTAAAGTTATTATAGAAGAAATTAAAAAAATAATATTTAGTTATCCAAAATTTGTTAATAAAATTAATAAACATCTTAGTAATGAAATTATTTGCATTTTAAAACACGCAAATATTTATTAAAAAAATATTAATGATAATTTTATTTAAATTGAACATATATTTTTATCAATGTTTAAAACAGAAAATAAAATTTCTAATTTATTAAAAAATAAATATAAAATTAATTATAAAGAAATAGAAAAAATTATTAATATTTTTAAAAAAATAAATGGAAATATTATTTATCAAAAATACGAAAATATTTATAATGCTTTGGAAAAATATACAAAAAATCTTAATCACCTTGCTAATGAAGGTAATTTAGATCCTATTATAGGAAGAAATTCAGAAATTAGAAGAGTTTTACAGATTTTATCTAGAAGAAATAAAAATAATCCAATATTAATAGGAGAACCAGGAGTAGGAAAAACAGCTATTGCTGAAGGTTTAGCACATAGAATAATAAATGGAGATGTACCAACAAACTTGAAAAATAAACAAATTTTGTCTTTAGAACTATCTAGTGTAATAGCAGGTGCAAGATATAAAGGAGAATTTGAAGATAGATTAAAATCTATTATTCAAGAAATAATTTTTTTAAAAGGAAAAATTATATTATTTATTGATGAAATTCATACTTTAGTAGGTGCAGGTGGTGGGGAAGGATCAATTGATGCATCAAATATTTTTAAACCTTATTTATCAAAAGGAGAAGTAAGAGTTATAGGAGCAACTACTTTAAATGAATATCAAAAATTTTTCGAAAAAGATAAAGCTTTAGAAAGAAGATTTCAAAAAGTTTACATTTCTGAACCAGATATTATTTCTTCTATTTATATTTTAAGAGGTATAAAAAAAAAATATGAAAAATATCATAACATTAAAATAAAAGATGAAGCTATTGTATCATCTGTAGAATTTTCTAATAGATATATTACAGATAGATTTTTACCTGATAAAGCCATTGATTTAATTGATGAAGCTGCTTCTAAAATTATAATTGAAAGAAATTATAAACCAGAATTAATTGAAAAATTAGATAGGGAAATTATTAAATTAGAAATTCAAATTGAATATAATAAAATAAAATCATTAAAAAAAAAATTATTAAAAAAAATAAAGGAAAGAAATGATTTAAATAAAAGATGGAAATTTGAAAAAAAAATATATAACAAAATACAAAAAACAAAGAAAAAAATAGAAGATTTACAAATTAAATCATATAAATTAGAAATATTAGGAGAATATGGTAAAGTATCTGAATTAAGATATGGAATAATTAAAGAAGAAGAATATAAATTAAAAATGTTAAAAAATAAAATAAATGAAAATAAAGTAAAAAATATTATAAAAGAAGAGGTAAATAAATATGACATAGCTGAAATAGTGTCAAAATGGACTGGAATTCCTGTTAATAAAATGGTTAAAAGTGAAAAAAAAAAAATATTAAATTTAGAAAATGAATTAGGAAAAAAAGTTATTGGACAAAAACAAGCAATTAAATCAATATCTGATTCTATAATAATATCTAGAGCTGGATTACAAGATGAAAAAAAAATAATTGGTTCTTTTTTATTTATGGGTACTACAGGTGTTGGAAAAACAGAATTAGCAAAATCTTTATCAGAATATTTATTTGAGAATGAAAAGAATCTTATTCGTATAGATATGAGTGAATATCAAGAAAAAAATTCAATAAGTAAATTTATAGGATCTCCTCCTGGATATATTGGATATGATGAAGGAGGACAATTAACAGAATTAGTAAGAAGAAAACCTTATTCTGTAATTTTATTAGATGAAATAGAAAAAGCTCATAAAGATATTTTTAATATTTTATTACAATTATTAGATGATGGAAGATTAACTGATAATAAAGGAAGAATTGTTAATTTTAAAAATACAATAATTATAATGACATCTAATATTGGATTTAATATTATTAATCAAAATTTTTTTGATAAAATGAATGAATTTGAAGATGAAAAAATAATTATTAATAATACAAAAAATAAATTAATTAATTTATTAAAAACTTTTTTAAAACCAGAATTTTTAAATAGAATTGATGATATAATTTTATTTAAACCATTAAATAAAAAAGATATAAAAGAAATTGTAAAATTACAATTAAATAATTTAGTAAATTTTTTAGAAAAAAAAGGAATTATAATGAAATATACAATTGATTCAATTGAATATTTAGCAAAAAAAGGATATAATCCTTATTTTGGAGCACGTCCTATAAAAAGATATATTAAAAATGATATAATAAATAAATTATCTAAAAAAATTTTAAAAGAAGAAATTAAAAAAAATAGTATTATTTTATTAGATTATTTTAAAGAAAAAGGAATTATTTTTAGAAAAAAATTAAATTAAAAATTAACATTTTTAATTTTATTCATTTTTTTAATTTTTTTTTCTAATTCTTTATTTTCTATTTTTTTAAATAAACAAAAGGGTTTACCTATTAAATGTCCAGGTTTAATTATATGTTTTATTTTTTTTATTTTTTTCCAATTTATTTTTTTTATATTAAGAAATTTATATAATTTTTCAGATGTTTTTGGTAAAAAAGGATATAATAAATGAGTTATTAATCCTATTATTTGAAAAGAAGTATATATTATATTTTTTAAATAATTTTCTTTTTTCCAAGGTTCTTCCTCAGTTAAATATTTATTTCCAATTTTTGCAATATATATAATCAATTTCATTCCATTTTTAAATTTGAATAATTTAATATTTTTTTCAATTTCTTTTTGAAAAAATTTAATTTTATCAATTATATAATAATCTTTTTTTCTTAATAAATTTGGTTTAGGAATTTTTTGGTTAAATTTTTTTTTTGTTAAAATCATAATTCTATATATAAAATTACCTAAAATTGCTATTAATTCATTATTATTATGTTTTTTAAATTTTTTCCAAGTAAAATTACTATCTTTTTTTTCTGGCATATTAATAATTAAAAAATAACGTAAAGAATCAATATTATTAGGAAAATATTTAATAAAATCATTAATCCAAATAGCCCAATTTTTAGATGTAGAAATTTTTTTATTTTCTAAATTCATAAATTCATTTGCTATAATTTTTTTTGGTATAATAAAATTTCCATGAGCTTTTAACATAATTGGAAATAAAATACAATGAAAAACAATATTATCTTTTCCTATAAAATGAATTAATTCTGTATTATCTACCATCCAATAATCTTTCCAATTTTTTTTATTTTTTTTAGCCCATTCAATTGTAGAAGATATATATCCTATAGGTGCTTCAAACCAAACATATAAAACTTTATTTTTTTCATTAGGTACAGGAACTCCCCAATATAAATCTCTTGTTATAGATCTTTTTTTTAATCCTTTTTTTATCCAAGATTTTACTTGTCCATAAACATTATCTTTCCATTTTTTTGAAAAAAACCATTTTTTTATAAAATTATTATATTTATATAATTTAATAAACCAATTATTAGTTTCTTTTAAAATAGGTTTTTTATCACTAATAATTGATTTTACATTTTTTAAATCTTTATTATTTAAATAACTACCACATTTTTCACATTGATCACCATATGATTTATCATTGTTACAAAAAGGGCAAGTACCTATAATATATCTATCAGCTAAAAATTGTTTTGCATACTCATCATAATATTGTTTAGATTTTTCATTAATTAAAATGTCTTTTTTTAATAATTTTTTAAAAAAATTAGAAGCAGTTTTATGATGAATTTTAGAAGATGTTCTAGAATAATTATCAAAAGAAATACCAAATTTTAAAAAACTTTTTTTTATAATTGAATGATATTTATTTATAATTTTTTTTGGTGTAGTATTTTCTTTTTTTGCTTTTATAGATATAGCTGCTCCATTTTCATCAGAACCACAAATAAAAACTACATTTTTATCAATGCATCTTAAATATCTAGAATATATATCAGATGGAATATAAACACCAGAAAGATGACCAATATGAATAGGACCATTTGCATATGGTAATGCAGCAGTAATTATATATTTTTTCATTTTTTTAAAAAAAAATTTAATTTATTTATAATATTTATTTAATTTATTTATAATATTTATTTAATTTATTAATTTATTTATAATATTTAATATTTATAATTATTTAATATTAATAATATTAATTATATGGTATGGATTTAATAACTTCAATAAGTAATCCTAATATTGCTTTAATAAAATATTGGGGAAAAAATTATAGACAAACGCCTTCTAATCCATCTATAAGTTTTAGATTAAAGAAATGTTATTCAAAAACAAAATTATTTTATAAAAAAAGAAAAAATTATAAAGAAGAAATTTCTATTAAAGTATTTGAAAAAGGAATAGAAAAAAATAATAATTTATATTATACAATTAAAAGTTTTATTAATGATATTTTACCATATTGTAATTATTTAAATAAATTCGATTTATTTTTTTATATAAAAACTAATTTTCCATATGGAGTTGGTTTAGCATATTCTTCTTCATTAATTAGTTCTATTTGTTTATGCATAATAAAATTAGAATATAATATAAAAGGAATTAATTATAAAAAATCTAATTTTTTTTTAAAAAAAGTTTCTTTATTATCTAGAATTGGATCTGGAAGTGCTTGTAGATCTATTTATCCAGGATTTGTTATTTGGGGTAAAAAAAAAAATATAAAAAATAGCAGTAATTATTATGCTATTCCATATAATAAAAAAATACATAATATATATAAAAAATTACAAAATACAATATTAATTATTGATAATAAAAAAAAAATTATATCTAGTTCAGAAGGACATATTTTAATGAAAAAAAATCCTTATTCAAAAACTAAATTTTTATTATCTAATAAAAATTTAGATAATTTATTTAAATTTTTAGAAAACGGAGATTTTAAAAATTTTGGAAATATTATTGAATATGAAGCTTTAAATTTACATGCTATGATGATGTGTTCTATTCCATATTATATGTTAATAAAACCAAATACATTAGAAATAATTTATAAAATATGGAATTTTAGAAAAAAAAATAATATATTAATTTATTTTACATTAGATGCAGGACCTAACATTCATGTTATATATCCTTATTCAGAAAAAAAAAAAATTTTATTATTTATAAAAAACGAATTAATAATATTTTGTAAAAAAATTATTAAAGATGAAATATCATATTAATTTTTTAATTTAAATTATTAATTTTAATATGGTGGATGTAGCTCAGTAGGTTAGAGCATCAGATTGTGGTTCTGATAGTCGCCGGTTCGAATCCGGTCATCCACCCAAAACTTTAATAAATGCATTTAATAAAAGAATTTTTTCCTTATTTAACAAAAAATCAAATAGAAAAATTTTCTTTAATGAAAGAAATATATAATTTTTGGAATAATAAAATAAATATAATTTCTAAAAAATCTTTAAATAATTTTTATATTATACATGTTTTACATTCTTTAAGTATAGCAAAAATTATTACATTCGTACCAAAAACAATAATAATGGATTTAGGTACTGGAGGAGGATTTCCTGGGATTCCTTTATCTATTTTTTTTGAAAAAAGTTATTTTTTTTTAATTGATTCTATTAAAAAAAAAATTTCTATTGTTAAAGAAATTATAAATGAATTAAATTTAAAAAATGTATATGCTTATTCTATAAGAGCTGAAAATATAGAATATAAATTTGATTTTATTATTAATAGATTTGTGATGAAAATGCCTTTATTAGTTAAATTAGTTAAAAATAAATTTATATTAAAATCTAAAAATGTTTTTAAAAATGGTATTTTTTCTTTTAAAGGAGGAAATTTAAAAAATGAATTAAAAAATTTTAATAAAAAAAATATAAAA
Organism: Candidatus Shikimatogenerans silvanidophilus; assembly: GCF_018200315.1. Classification (GTDB taxonomy): domain Bacteria; phylum Bacteroidota; class Bacteroidia; order Flavobacteriales; family Blattabacteriaceae; genus Shikimatogenerans_A; species Shikimatogenerans_A silvanidophilus. The sequence goes on along the minus strand of NZ_JADFUB010000002.1, from coordinate 3,931 downwards.
GTATTTTATATATACGATTTATTTCCTATTAATTTTTTTTTGAAAAAAAAATAATTTATTATAAAATATAAAATTTATTTATATTAAATATTTTATAAAAAATATTATAAAATAAAAATATATATTATTTAATTTAAATATAATGATTATACCAATTTTTGTAAATAATGGTGTAATTTTATTTAGTAATTATCCAATTATAAAAAATAATTATTACCATATTTCACATATTAATATTAATTATATTATTAATGAATTATGGAATTATAAAAAAAAAATTATTAATATATATCATAAAAATATAAAAAAAATATGGTTTTTAATTTTTAAAAATTATAAAATTATAAGATCTTCTGGAGGAATTATTTTTGATAAAAAAGAAGAATATATATTATTTATTTATAGAAATAATAAATGGGATTTTCCAAAAGGAAAAATTGAAAAAAATGAAACTTCAAAAAAAGCAGCTATAAGAGAAATTATAGAAGAATGTGGAATAATAAAAAAAAATATTAAAATTATAAAAAAAATTAATAATATTTATTATTTATATAAAAATAAAAAAAATTATATATTAAAAGATGTTATATGGTATAAAATGATAATGAAAAATAAATTTAATAAATTTATTCCACAAAAAGAAGAAAATATTGAAAAAATATGTTGGATATATAAAAAAAACATAAAAAAAATTTTTAAAAAAACTTATCCTAGTATAAAATTTATTTTATATTTTATAACTAACAAAAAAAATTTTATAACGAATAAAAAAAATTAATGAAAAAAAAATTTTTTTATATTTATGGAATTCATCCTATTATTGAAGGAATAAAATCTGGAAAAAAAATTTATAAAATATTTATTAATAAAAATTACTCTAAAAAAAAAAATAAAAATAAATTAATTTTACTTGCAAAAAAAAAAAAAATTCCACTTTTTTTTGTTTCTTTAAAAAAGATTAATTACTTTACAAAAAAAAATCATCAAGGATTTATTGCTTTTATTTCTAATATTAATTTTTATAAAATTGAAAATATAATTCCTTTAATTTATGAAAAAGGTAAAATTCCTCTTTTATTAATTTTAGATAGTATAACTGATATAAAAAATTTTGGAGCAATTATTAGAACATCTGTTTGTAATAATGTAGATTCTATAATAATTCCTAAAAAAAATATTGCATCTATTAATTCAGAAATTGTAAAAAGTTCTTGCGGTGCAATATTTCACATTCCAATTTGTAAAGAAAATAATTTATTAAAAACTATTTTATTTTTAAAAAATTATGGAATAAAAATTTTTTCTATAACAGAAAAAGGAAATACTTTACTTTATAAAGAAAATTTTAAATGTCCAATGGCTATTATATTAGGAAATGAAGAAAAAGGTATATTAAATGATTATTTATTATTATCAGATAATAAAATTAGAATTCCTATAAATAATAAAATATTATCTTTAAATGTATCTGTTACTTGTGGAATTGTTTTATATGAAATTTATAAACAAAGATTAAAATAAAAAAATTAATAATTTAAAAAATTAAATTGTTTTAAAAAACGTAAATCATTTTCTAAAAACATACGAATATCATCTATTTCATAATATAAAATAGCTATTCTTTCTATTCCTAAACCAAAAGCATATCCAGAATAAATATTTGGATCTATGTTTACATTTTTTAAAACATTTGGATCTACCATACCACAACCCATAATTTCTAACCATCCAGTACCTTTTGTCATTTTTATATGATTTTTTTTTTTTTTTCCTAATAAAACATCAATTTCTAAACTAGGTTCTGTAAATGGAAAATAAGATGGTCTTATTCTAATTTTTTTATTACCAAATAAATTTTTTATAAAATATTCTATATTTTTTTTTAAATCTAAAAATGAAATTTTTTTATCTACACAAAGACCTTCAATTTGATGAAACATACAATTTGATTTTGCTGAAATTGTTTCATTTCTATAAACTTTTCCTGAAGAAATAATTCTAATAGGAGGTGTATTTTTTTTCATATATCTTATTTGAACTGAAGATGTATGAGTTCTTAATAAAAAAGAATTATTTTTTTTAAAAAAAAATGTATCCTGCATATCTCTAGATGGATGATCTTTTTCAAAATTTAATGCTGTAAAATTATGCCAATCATCTTCAATTTCTTGTCCTGAAATAAAATTAAATCCTATATTATTAAATATTTTTAAAATTTTTTTTTCTATTATAGAAATTGGATGTATAGATCCATAATTAATTTTTTTTCCAGGTAAAGTAATATCTGTATTAAAATTAATATCTGTATTATTACTTTTATTAATTTTTTTATTATTATTAATTTTTTCTAAAATATTTTTTTTTAATTCATTTAAAATTTTTCCTATTTTTTTTTTTTCATATTTAGAATGTATTTTTTTAAAATCTTTAAATAAAGAATTTAATATTCCTTTTTTTCCTAAATATTTAATTTTAAAAAAATATAAATCTTCTTTATTATGTAAAGATAAATACTTAATTATTTTTTTTAGTTTTATTATTTTATTTATCATATTTTTTATTTATTATATTAAAGTATTTTTATTAAAGTATTTTTAACAAAATTTAAAAATTATAATATTTTTTATTATTAAAAATTATAATTATTATTAAAACTTTATTTATAATTATTATTAAAATATTATAATTATTATTAAAATATTTTTATGAAAAAAAATTTATTATATACAAAATCACAATCTTGGATAAAAAAATTTAATAATTTATTAATTATTTCTGGACCTTGTAGTGCTGAAAATGAAAAACAAGTTTTAGAAACTGCAAAAAGAATTGATAAAAAATATGTTCAAGTATTTAGATCAGGAATTTGGAAACCTAGAACAAGGCCAAATAATTTTGAAGGAATTGGAGAAATTGGTTTTAATTGGTTAAAAAAAGTTAAAGAAAAATTTAAATTTTTAATAGCAATTGAAATTGCTAATTCAAAACATGTTGAAATAGCTTTAAAACATAATGTTGTAGATATTTTTTGGATAGGAGCAAGAAGTACAGTTAATCCATTTACTGTTCAAGAAATAGCAGAATCTTTATCTGGTACTGATAAAATTGTTTTAGTAAAAAATCCAATTAATCCTGATTTAGAATTATGGATAGGTTCTTTAGAAAGATTAATTAATAAAAATATTAATAATATAGGTGTTATACATAGAGGTTTTTCTAATTTTGGAAAATCAAAATATAGAAATAATCCTTATTGGAAAATAGCTTTAGAATTTAAAAAAAATCTTCCTAACATTCCTATTATTTGTGATCCTTCTCATATTTCTGGAAATAAAAAATATATATATGAATTATCAAAAAAAGCTATTATTGATTTTGGTTTTAATGGTTTAATGATAGAAAGCCATTGTAATCCTTCTAAAGCTTTAAGTGATGCTAATCAACAAATTATTCCAGAAAAAGTTTCAGAAATAGTTGAATTATTGAAAATAGAATTAAATCAAGAAAAAAAATATAAAATTTTAGATTTATTTAGATATCAAATTGATGAAATAGATGAAAATATAATATCTTTATTATATGAAAGAAGTAATGTTTCTAAAAATATAGGTAAATTTAAAAAAAGAAATAATATTAATATTATTCAATCTAAAAGATGGGAAAAAATTATTAATAATTTTAATGATTTAAAAGAAATTTTAGGTTATTCAGAAAATTTTAAAAAATTTATAGATGAATTATATAAAATAATTCATGATAATTCAATTTTTATTCAAAAAAATATAAAATTATAATTATTATAAAATAAAATTATAATTATATAATAAAATAATATTAAATAATAAAATAATAAAATATTTATTAAAATATTTATTATTTATAATTTATATTAATATTTAATAAGATAAAATAAATTATAAATAATTTAATA
>NZ_JADFUB010000013.1 GCF_018200315.1 Candidatus Shikimatogenerans silvanidophilus | reverse complement strand
ATAATAATAATAAAATTCCATTAACATTATTATATAATAATGATAAATCATTAAAATATAAAAGTTTTTTTTTTTACAAAAAAATTAAAAAAAATAAAATTCATTTTAATATTTTTTATAAAATAAAAAATATTAAAAAAGGAGACTCTTTATGTTTTATAAAAAATGATTTTTTTAAAAGATATATTATTATTAATTTCTTTTTATTAAAAAAAATTTTATAATTTACATTTTTTTTTAAATATATTATATATTGTATGTATGTATTGACCTTGTAGTTTAATTAGGAAAAACATCTGACTACGGATCAGAAGAGTGAGGGTTCGATTCCCTCCGAGGTTTCTAAATATCCGAGGTTTATAATTTATAAATAATAAGATCTAAATAATAATAATCTAAATAATAATAATAATAAAAATTAATAAATATATAATTAATAAATATATTTTTTAATTAATAAATCTATTTTTTTTTAACAGATCTTTTATCTTTTTTAATATTAATTTTATTAATGTTATCATTAATATTATTTATTTCTATTTCTTTAAATATTTTAATTTTAATTTCTTCTATTATATTTTTAAATTTATTTATTATAAATACAATTTTACGTAATATTTTAATCATTTTTTTAGGTTTAAAAAAAATAATTATTCCTAATAAAAAAATAAAAATTTCATTAATGCTTATAAATAAAATCATAATTTATTTAATTTTTTTATTTTTATTATATCTATTTAAAGATTTTTTATAAATTTCTATTGCTTTATTTACAGAATCCCATTTTTTAATAATAACTTTTTTATTTTCAAATTTTTTATAATTTTTAAAAAAATATTCTATTTCTTTTTTTTTATAATCTGAAATTTCTTTAATATTTTTTATATTATTATAATTTGGGTCATATATAGGTACACAAATTATTTTATCATCTTTTATATAATTATCATCAAGAATAAGTACACCAATTGGTCTAGCTTTAACAAGACATGGAGTTAAAGTAGAATCTGTTAAAAAAATTAATGCATCAAGTGGATCTCCATCAATACATAATGTTTTAGTTATATATCCATAATCTATTGGATAAGATAATGGTGTAGTAATATATCTACTTAATCTAATAATTTTTTCTTTTTCATCAAATTCATATTTATTTCTTGTATTTTTTGGTATTTCAACAAACACATCAAAAATAATATTTTCTTTTTTCATTTTAATTAATTAAATAATTTTAATTTAAAATAATAATTTTAAATTATAATATTAAAAAATTAAAAAATTAAAATATATACATATAAATATTATAAATATATACATATATATACATTACATAAAATATTTAAATATATATACATTACATAAAATATTTAAATAATATTAAAATAAAATTAATAATAAAAATTAATATTAATAATAAAAAATAATTAATATTAATAATAAAAAATAAAAATTAATTAATATATTAAATCACTATTTTTTATATTTTCAAATTTTTTTTTTTTAAAATTTTCAATTGATTTTTTAATCATCATAGTAGATGATAAATAAGATTGTTGTATATAAATATATTTATTATTATTTAATAAATTTTTCATAATTTCTATATTATTACTAATAATACATATATTATTAGATGATAAATTATTAAATGAATATTTATTTATTTTTTTTTTTTTTATTTTATTTATATTTTTTTTATATTTATTAAATATAGCTGTATAAAAAATATCTTCTTTATATTTTATAGTTGATATAATATATTTTTTTTTACAAAAAATATTTTGAATCATTAAAGTTAAAGAATCAATAGAAATTAATGGAATATTTAAACTATAACAAAATCCTTTAGCTGAAGTAGATCCAATTCTTAATCCAATATAAGAACCAGGTCCTTTATTAATGCAAATAGCATCTATATTTTTAATAGATAATTTAGATAAATCTAATACATATTTTATAAATAAATGTAATTTTTTAATATGTTCATATTCTTTTTTTATTTCTTCTACTAAACATAATAATTTTCCATTTTTAGATATATTTACTGAACAATTTTTAGTAGAAGTTTCTATATTAAGAATAAAAGGAAAATTATTTTTCATTTTTTAAAAAATTTTTTGAAAATTTTTCTATTTTTAAAGACATATTTTTATCATTAGTTGCTTTTTTATAAATTTTTCCCATAGATAAAAATGATTGGTAAAAAAAATTTTTCATATCTTCTATTTTAGTTTTTTTACACCATAAATCTAATCTAAATAAAATTTTTTTTTCTTCATCCCATGTATATAAAAAACAAATTTTACAAGGTTTTTTAAATATATTTTCTTTTTCAGATGTCCAGTAAATATTTTCAGGAATATTATTATTATCTAATTCAATATCTATTAATAATTTTTTTTTTATTACTTTTTTTTTTATCATTTTTTATATAAAATTTTTATTTTTATAATTTTTATATATATAAAATAAAAAATTAATTTTTAATATTTAAATTCATAAATAATGAATGAAAAAATATATTTAGATAATGCTTCTTCTACTAATATGAGAATAGAAGTAAAAAATAAAATAATTAATTTTTTAAATAAAGAAAATATTGTAAATCCTTCTTCTATTCATTCATTAGGAATTAAATCAAAAACATTTATAGAAAAATCTAGAATTTTAGTATCTAATATTATTAATGCAGATCCATCTGAAATTTTTTTTACTTCTAGTGGTACAGAATCAAATAATTTAATTATTTTATCATCTGTTATTAATTTTGGAATTAAAAGGATTGTAACTTCTCCATTAGAACATGTTTCAATATTAAACACTATTTATTTTTTAAAAAAAAAATATAATATAACCATAGAAATGGTCAAAATTAAAAAAAATTCAGATATAGATTTACAAAATCTAGAATATTTATTATCAAAAAAAAAATTAAAAACATTAGTAAGTTTAATGTCTATTAATAATGAAATTGGAAATATTCTAAGAATAGAAGATGTTGGAAATATATGTAAAAAATATAATTCTTTTTATCATTCTGATATGATTCAATCAATAGGTCATTATAAATTAAATGTAAAAAAATTATATATTCATTTTATATCTGCTAGTGCTCATAAATTTTATGGACCTCATGGTATAGGATTTATTTTTATTAAAAAAAATATTAATTTAAAATCTATTTTTTTTGGTGGAAAACAAGAAAATAATTTACGACCTGGAATAGAAAATATTATAGGAATTATTGGGTTAAGTAAAGCATTAATTTTATCATATAAAAATTTAAAATTAGAAAAAAAAAAAATAGAAAAATTAAAATATTATACTTTATTAAAATTGAAAAAAGAAATATCTGATATATATTTTAATGGATTTCCTTTTGATTTTAAAAAAAGTTCTTATTCTATAATAAATTTTTCTTTTCCAATTAAAAAATATTTACATGAATTAATTGAACATAAATTTGATTTATATGGTATTTGTATTTCAAGAGGAAGTGCTTGTAATAATAAAAAATCTCATGTAATTAAATTTTTACATCATAATAAAAAAAAAGAAAATTTTTTTACATTAAGAATATCTTTAGGAATTTTTAATAAAAAGAAAGATATTGATTTTTTTTTAGAAGTTTTAAAAAAAATTATTTTATAAAAAAAATTAAAATTATTAAATTAAAATATATAAAATACAAAATTTAAATTATTATTTATTAAAAATAAAAAAATAAAATTAATTAAAATGAATAAAATTAATAATAAAAATGTATATGAAACTATTTTTATAATAACTCCTGTTTTATCTGAAATACAATATTATGATATTATAAAAGAATATGAAATTTTTTTAAAAAAAAATAATGTAGAAATAAGACATAAAGAATTTTGGGGGTTAAAAAGTTTATCTTATTCTATACAAAATAAACAAAATGGTTGGTATTTTTTAATAGAATATCATTCTAAACCTGAATTAATTTTTAATTTTGAATTAAAATTAAAAAATGATGAAAGAATTATTAGATTTTTAACTGTAAAATTAAATAAACACGCAATAAATTATGTTCAAAAAAAAAGACAAAAAAAATAAAATAAATAATTAATAATAAAATAAAAAAATATGGTAAATATTGAAAATAAAATTAATATAAAATTAAATAAAAAAAAAAATAAAATAAATAAAAATATAAATAAAAATAAAGATAATGAATTACGTTATTTATCACCATTAAAAATTGAAAATAAAGTTGAAAAAAAATATGATTTTTTTAAAAAATCAGGTATAAAATATATTGATTATAAAGATTATAATTTTTTAATAAAATTCTTGAATATGCAAGGTAAAATTCTTCCAAGAAGGATAACAGGAATTTCATTAAAAAATCAAAAAAAATTAGCTAAAGCTATTAAAAGAGCAAGACATATTGCTATTTTACCTTTTATAACAGATGATTTAAAATAAAAAAAATAAAATATAAAATAAATATGATAATTATTATTTTAAAAAAAGATATAAAAAATATTGGATTTAAATATGATAAAATTAAAGTATCACCAGGATATGCTAGAAATTATTTAATACCTAAAGGTTATGCTGAAATAGCTACTAAATCTTCTTTAAAAAATTTACAAGAATTATTAAAACAAAAAGAAATAAAAGAAAAAGAAATTATCATTAATGCTAAAAAAATTGAACAAAAAATAAAAAAATTAAATATTGTTATTTATGTTAAATCACATATTACAGGTAAATTTTTTTCTTCTATAAATTCTTATACTATTTCAAAAAAATTAAAGGAATATAATATAGATATTGATAAAAAATTAATTATTATTAATAAAATTATAAAAAATATAGGAAAATACAAAGCTATAATACGTTTACATAGAAACGTAAAATTTAATCTTTTTTTTAAAGTAGAAAAGGAACAACAAAAAATAAATAAAATAGAAAAAAACAAAAAAATAAATAAAATAGAAAAAAATAATAAATAATTAAAAATAATAAATAATTATTATAATTATAAATAATTATTATAATTATTATCAAATAAATAATAAAATAATTATTTAATTTTTAATTTTTATTTATATTTTTTATTTTGCATACTTTATCAAGTATACCATTAATAAAATTTTTACTTTTATCTGTAGAAAAAATTTTAGATATTTCTATATATTCATTTATTGTAACTTTTTTTGGTATTTCGTAAAAATAAAATAATTCACATAAAGACATTCTTAAAATAATTTTATCTATAATTGATATTCTATTTAAATTCCAATTATTAGAATAATTTTTAATTATTTTATCAAAATATTTTTCATTAATTTTAGTTTTTTTATATAAATTAAAAAAAAATTTTTTTTCTTTTAAAATTTTTTTAAATAAAAAAAAATATTCATTAAAATAATTATATTTTTTTAAATATAAAAACCATTTTAAATCATTATTTATTAATAATACATTTTGTATATTAATATTATTATCTATATAATTTAATATTTTTTCTTTATAACTTTTTTTTATAATATTAATAATATTTTTTATTAAAAAATTATAATTATAATTATAATTATTAATATTTTTAAAATCTTCTTCTTTAATAAATTCTTCAATAATTAAATTGATATTTTTTTTCCATTTTTTTTTTAAAAAAAAAAATAAAAATTTGAATAAATTATACTTTTATTTTTAATTATATTTTTATTATTTTTTTTTTAACCAATTTTTGAATTAATTCTTCAATAAAAAAAAATAAATGATAAAGATGTCTATAATTACAAAATTTATTTTTTTTATTAATAAATTGTGAATACAAAATTTGTAAAACTTTTATTCTAACAAAACGTCTTATTATCATAAGAATAATTTTTAAATAATTTTTATTTAAAAAATATAAAATTAATTTGTATCTTATATAATAAAATGTTAAGAAAATAATAAAATATGAATATTAGAGAAAATCAAATTTTTTCTAAAACTCTTAGATCAGGAAATAGAACATATTTTTTTGATGTTAAAAAAACAAGAGCTGGAGAACATTATTTGATTATAACAGAAAGTAAAAAAAATATGTCTGAAAATGGAGGACCTATTTATAGAAAATTTAAAATTTATTTATATAAAGAAGATTTTTCTAATTTTAAAAAAAATTTAGAAGAAGTATTTAATTATATAAAAAAAAATAATAATAAAATAAATAATAATTTTAAAAAAAATAATATTAATAAAAATAATATTAATAAAAATAATATTAATAAAAATAATATTAATAAAAATAATATTAATAAAAAATAAAATAATAAAAATAATAATAATAAAAAAAATAAAGATAATAAAGATAATATAAAAAATA
>NZ_JADFUB010000012.1 GCF_018200315.1 Candidatus Shikimatogenerans silvanidophilus | reverse complement strand
AAACAAAGTCGTCCTCTCTAGTATATGCAAATTCACGTCACAAACTTGTGATATATGAGTGGGTGGTTGTAAAATAAACTGCAAAGGAAAAGAGCGAGGTGTACGATATGCTATTTAGAAAAAAAAAAACATAAAATAAATAATATTATTTTTTTAAAAATATATTAAATTTTTTTAATAAAAATTCCTATTTTATTATTATCTATTTTAATTTTTTTATAATTTAATTTTTTTTTAAAAAAAATTTGTTTTACTAATAATTCTTTAAAAATTAATTTTTTATTATTTTTAATTATATACTCAATTTTATTTGAAGAATATATATATAATATAATTCTTTCTGTAATGTGTAATCTTTCTTTTTTTCTTAAAAATTGTATTTTTCTTATAAAATCTCTTATAAAACCTTCTTGTATTAAATTATTATCTAAATTAATATCTATTGCTACTGTTATTTCTTTGTAATTTTTTACTGACCAATTTTTTATATTTTTATTTTCAATTATTACTTCATTTAAAAAAATAGTAATTTTTTTTTTTTCTAAAAAAAAATTATAATATCCTTTTTTTTCAATTTTTTTTATTTCTTCTTGTGTAAATTTTCTTAATATTTTTTCTATATCTTTTATATAATAAGTAAATTTTGGTCCTAAAATTTTATAATTTGGTTTAATATTTTTTACTGTTATTTCTAATTTATCATATTCTTCTTTTTTTAATAAATATATATTTTTAATATTTACTTCTTTTTTTAATAAATTTAAAGAATAAAAATCAATATTTTTTTTATTATTACTATTTATCAAAATAAATGCTTTTTTTAATGGTTTTCTAACTTTAATTTTTTCTTTTTTTCTAATAGAAAGAATCATTGATGTTAGTTTTCTTATTAAAGAAAATTTTTTATTTAAATTTTCATTAATTAATGAATTATTATATCTAGGATAAAATGATAAATGAACACTATCAAATTTATTTTTTGTATTAATAGGATTTGATAAATCTAAATATAATTTTTCCATATAAAATGGAGCTATTGGAGAAGAAATTTTTGTAATTGTTATTAAACACTTATATAAAGTTTGATATGCAGATATTTTTTCTTCATTATATTTTGATTTCCAAAATATTCTTCTAGATAATCTTATATACCAATTACTTAATTTATTAATTACAAAATTTTCTATTTTTTTTACTATTTTTGTAATATTATATTCTTCATAATATTTTTTTGAATTTTTAATTAATAAATTTAATTCAGACAAAATCCATTTATCTAATTCATTTATTTTTAAAATATCTTTTTCAAGATAAATAAATTTATCTATATTTGCATATGTAGAAAAGAAAATATATACATTATGTAATGTACCAAAAAATTTTTGTATTTTTTTAAAATCTTCTATATTAAATTTAATATTTTCCCAAGGATTAGAATTAGAAACCATATACCATCTTATTACATCAGATCCATATTCTTCTATAATTTTAAAAGGATCTATTATATTTCCTTTTGTTTTTGACATTTTTTTACCTTGTTTATCTAAAATTAATCCTATTGGTAAAACATTTTTATATGATATTTTTTTAAATAAAATAGAAGAAATAATATGAAGAGTATAAAACCATCCTCTTGTTTGATCAATTCCTTCTGAAATAAAATCTGATGTAAAAAAATTTTTTATATTTTTATTATTTTCAAAAGGATAATGTAAAGAAGCATAAGGCATTGCTCCAGATTCAAACCAAACATCTATAACATCATTTTCTCTTATCATTTTTTCACCAGAATTAGAACAAAGGATTATATCATCTAATATATGTCTATGTAAATCAATTTTTTTATAATTTTCATTACTCATATCTCCTATAACAAAATTTTTAAAAGGATTTTTTTTCATAAATCCTGCTTTTATAGATTTATTAATTTCATTAATTAACATTTCTATAGAATTAATAAAAATTTTTTCATTTTTTTTGCTTTTCCAAAATGGAATTGGTGTTCCCCAATATCTAGATCTAGATAAATTCCAATTTTTAATATTTTTTATCCAATAAAAAAATTTTTTTCCTTTAAAATTAGGAATCCAATTTATTTTATTATTTAATGATATTATATCTTTCTTAAACTTTTTTGTTTTAATAATCCATGAATTAATTGGATAATAAATAATTGGTTTTGCAGTTCTCCAACAATGTGGATAAGAATGATTATATTTTTTAATATCAAAAATCTTATTTTCTTTTTTTAAAAGAATAGAAATTTCTTTATCTACATCAAAATTTTGTTCTAAATCAAATTCTTTTTTTATATATTTTCCAGAAAAAGGACTTGGTAAAATATCTATATATTTTCCATTTTTATCAACAATTGGAGTTATTTTTTTTTTATGTTTAACTAACATTAAAGATATTTTATTTTTTTTAGATAAAATAAAATCTTCAATACCAAAAGTAGGAGAAATATGAATAATTCCAGTTCCTTCTTTAGGATTTACAAATTCACTATCAACTATTTTAAAATCATTTTTATTTTTATTTATTGGAAATACCCATTTTAATATTGGTTTATATTCACATCCAATTAAATATTTTCCTTTAAATAATAAAATAATAGTATAAGGTATTTTTTTATCTTTAATTAAAAAATTTTCTTTTTTTTCATTTTTTACTTTAAAATATTTTTTTTTATAAAAAATATTTTTTATTGATTCTTCTGATATAATTACATAAATTAATTTTAAATTATATGGATTATACGTTTTAATTAAAACATATATTAAATTTTTACAAACTGCTAACGCAGTATTAGAAGGAATTGTCCAAGGAGTAGTAGTCCAAGATAAAAAATAAATTTTTTCTTTAATTTTATTTAAATTTTTTTTAAAAGATTTTTTTTTTAATTCAAATTGTACTGTAATACTTAAATCTGTTATATTTTTATAACATTCTGGAAAATTTAACTCATTAAAACTTAATCCTGTACCAGCAGAAGGAGAATAAGGAGTAACTATATAATCTTTATATAAAGATTTTTTTTTATATAAAATTTCTAATATCCACCATAAACTTTCCATATATTTAGAACTATATGTAATGTAATAATTTTTTTTATCTATAAAAAAACCAAGTTTATTAAATAAATTTTTCCATTTTTTTAAATTTTTATTTACAAAATTTTTACATTTTTCATTATAATTTTTAATACTAATTTTTTTTCCAATATCTTCTTTTTTTATATTTAATTTTTTTTCTACAATCAATTCTATAGGCAATCCATGAGTATCCCATCCTGATTTTCTATAACTATTTTTACCATTTAGTGTTTGATATCTACAAAAAATATCTTTTATAGTACCAGATATTACGTGATGTATTCCTGGTGATCCATTTAAAGATGGAGGACCTTCAAATATAATAAATTTTGAATTTTTTTTTCTAGATAAATAAATTTTTTCAAAAATTTTATTTTTTTCCCAATAATCTTCAATTTCTTTATTTATTAAAGATAATTTTAATTTCTTATATTCTTTAAATGACATATTTAATTTTTATACATATTTAATTTTTATTAAATTTATAAAATTTTAATTAATATATTAAAAATAATAAATGAATTTAAAAGAAATTAAATGGTGTACTGGTTGTGGAAATTATTCTATTTTAAATCAAATAGAAAAAGTTTTGCCTAATTTTGGTATAAAGAAAGAAAATATTGTATTTGTTTCTGGAATAGGTTGTTCTTCAAGATTGCCTTATTATACAAAATATTTTGGTATTCATGGAATACATGGTAGAGCAACTTCTATAGCAATAGGAATAAAATTATCTAATCCAAATTTAAGTGTTTGGGTTATTACAGGTGATGGTGATGGACTATCTATAGGAGGAAATCATCTTATGCATGCATTAAGAAGAAATATAGATATTAATATTTTATTATTTAATAATGAAGTTTATGCATTAACAAAAGGACAAGCTTCTCCAACTACTAAAAAAAATTTTAAAAATAAATATGATAATTATAATCCTATTAATACATTATTATTTGCTTTAGGATGTAATGCTACATTTATTGCAAGATCAATTGATAGAAATCCAAAACATTTAAGAAAAATGTTATATGAATGTTTTATTCATAAAGGAACTTCATTTTTAGAAATATATCAAAATTGTAATATATTTAATAATAATGCTTTTAATTATATTGAAAATAAAAAAAAAGAAAAAATTATTTTTATAGAAGAAAAAAAACCATTATTTTTTGGTAAAAAAAAAGCAATAATTCTTAATAATTATAAACCATATATTATTAATAATATTAATATTAATAATAATATAAATAATATATGGATTCATGATAAAAAAAATTTTAAAAAATCATTTTTATTATCTAATTTTTTTTATGAAAATAAAATGAAAAATTTTCCATGTCCATTTGGAATTATATATAAAAAATATTAATTTTAAAATTATTATGAATTTTTTTGTTAGAAAAAATTTTTTTTTTATAAAAAAAAAATATAAATATATTTATTTAATTTTTATTTTTATAATTTTTTTATTTTTTTATTCAAAATATTACATTTTTTATAATCAAAAAATGTTATTAAAATCATTTTTTTATACTAAAAATTTTTATTTTTTAAAAGGATATTTAAAAGAAACTGTAGATGAAAATTATTATAAAAATTATAAAAAACATTCTTATTTAACATTTAAATTTATTTCAAAAAAATATCCATTTACAAAAATTGGAAATCTATCTAATTATTATACAGGTATTGTTTATTTTAAACTAGGAAAGTATAAAAAATCTATTAAGTATTTAAAAAAATTTAAAACAAATAGTAAAACAATTTTTTCAATTAAATATAGCATTATTGCTGATTCTTATTTTAAATTAAAAAAATATAATAAAGCAATTAAATATTATTTACTTTCTTCATCAAAAAAAAATTTTTATTCTACTTTATTTTATTATAGATTAGCATTTATTTTTCTTTTTAAAAAAGATTATAAAAACTCTTATAAATATTTATTAAAAATAAAAAAATTACAACAAAAAAAAGGTTATTATCATGTAATAGATAATAAAAAATTAAAAAAATATTTAACATTAACAAAAATTAAAAATTATTATTATTTACAATAATGATTAAATTGTTACCAGAAAAAATAATAAGTAAAATAGCAGCAGGAGAATTAATTCAAAGACCATGTTTTGTTTTAAAAGAATTATTAGAAAATTCTATAGATGCAAAAGCTAAAAACATTACTGTTATAATAGAAAATCATGGTAAAAAATTAATTAAAGTAATAGATGATGGAATAGGAATGAGTATAAATGACGCTAAAATAAGTTTTAAAAGATTTACTACTTCTAAAATTAATAATATAAAGGATCTTTATAATATTACAACAAATGGTTTCCGTGGAGAAGCTTTATATTCTATATCTTCTATATCTGAAATGGAAATTAAAACAAAAACAAAAATGATGGATATAGGAATTCATCTTTTTATTAAAAATAATAATATTATAAAAAAAAAATTTATTTCTATTAATGAAGGAACAATTGTATCTGTAAAAAATATTTTTTTTAATTTACCAGTTAGAAAAAATTTTTTAGAAAAATCAAAAAAAGAATTCAATTACATTATTAATGAATTTTATAAAATATCTTTAATTTATTTTAACATCGGTTTTAAATTTTATAATAATAAAAAAATTATTTTTAATCTTCCACCATCTTCTTTAGAAGAAAGAATTTTTATTTTTTATGGAAAAAAAAAAAAAGATTTTATTTTTTTTAAAAAAAAAGAAAAAAAAATATCATTTTTTGGATATATTTCTAAACCAATTTATAAACATAATTTATTAAATAAAGAAAATAAAAAAATACAAATGTTATTTTTTAATAACAGATTTTTTAAAAATATAAAAATAAAAAAAATTATTTATTCATTATATAATATTTTATTTAAAAACTTTAATTTTTCTTATTTTATTTTTTTTTATTCTAAACCAAAATTTATTAATTATAATATTAATCCTTTAAAAACAAAAATAGAAATACATAAAGATTTAAATATTTATTTATTATTAAAAGAAGAAATAAAAAATATTATTGGAAAATATAATATATTTTTTAATGAAAATTGTAATGAAAAAATTAATAATCCATTTTTTATTTATAGTAAAAATAATTATTTAATTAAACAAAATATAGAAAAAAATTTTAAAAAAATTAATAATATTCAATTATTTGATTTTTTTATAAAAAAAAATTTATATTTTTTTTTACAATATAAAAAATATTTAATATCTAATTATAAAGATAAAATTATTTTTTTTAATTTAGATAGATTAAATAAAAGAATTTTATATGATTCTTTAACAAGAATGTCACGTGCATTTAATACAGTTTCTCCATCATCTGGAAAAGTATTATCTGGTGGAATAGATTCTAATGCTATGCATA
>NZ_JADFUB010000011.1 GCF_018200315.1 Candidatus Shikimatogenerans silvanidophilus | reverse complement strand
AAAAAAAAAAAAAAAAAAAAAAAAAAAAAAAAAAAAAAAAAAAAAAAAAAAAAAAAAAAAAAAAAAAAAAAAAAAAAAAAAAAAAAAAAAAAAAAAAAAAAAAAAAAAAAATAAAAATTTTTTTTTATTAAATATAATTTATTCATAAAAATGAATAAAAAATTAATTATAAATGTAAAAAAAGTAGAAAAAAAAATAGAAATTGCTATTATAAAAAATGGAAAATTATCATTCTTTTATAAAGAATCTATAAATAAAAAAATTTCTGTTGGAGATATATATTTAGGAAAAGTTAAAAAAATTTTTAATTCATTAAATGCAGCTTTTATAAATATAAATAATTATAAAGATGCATTTTTACATTATAAAGATTTATATATAAAAAATAATAAAAAAAATATTTCAGATATACTAACAGTAGGTGAAAAAATATTAGTTCAAATTATAAAAGAACCAATATATAATAAAGGACCAAGATTAACAACAGAAATAACTATACCAGGTAGATATATAGTTTTAATTCCATTTTCAGATAAAATTTTAATATCTAAAAAAATAAAAAATAAAGAAGAAATAAATAGACTATTAAAAATAATATATAAAATTAAACCTATTGGATTTGGTATAATAATTAGAACATTATCTAAAAATAAAAAAATAGAATTTTTAAAAAAAGATATAGATTATTTAAAAGAAAAATGGAATAATGTTATAAAAAAAATATATAAAAATAAAATTACTAAAATATTAAATGAAGAAAATAAATATTTATGCATATTAAGAGATACATATAATAAAGATTTTAATGTTATATCATGTAATGATATAAATTTATATAAAAAAATTAAATTATTTATAGATAAATTTATATATAAAAAAAATATATTAAAATATTATAATGGATATATTTCTATATTTGAAAAATATGGAGTAGAAAAACAAATTCAAATGTTATTAAGTAAAAAAGTTCCATTTGGTAAAGGAGGTTATTTAATTATTGAACATACTGAAACTCTTAATGTAATAGATGTTAATAGCGGAAATAAAGAGTATCCATCTTTAGAAATTAATTTATTAGCTTCTAATGAAATAGTTAAACAAATTATATTAAGAGATATGAGTGGAATAATAATTATTGATTTTATAGATCTTAATAAAGAAAATGATAAAAAAATACTTTATGAACATTTTAAAAAAAAAATGAAAATTGATAGAACAAAACATAAAATATTACCACCAACAAAATTTGGATTAGTTCAAATTACTCGTAAAAGATTTAGAAATCAAATTATAAAAAAATTTAAATTTAACTATAAAGATACAAATATTTCACCATTCTCACATATTTATTATATAGAATCTATCTTAGATAGTATTATAATTATACAAAGAAAAAAAAAAAAAAATGATAAAATTTATTTACATACTCATCCATTTATTTCTGCTTATTTAAAAAAAGGAATATTTTCTATACAATTAAAATGGTTTTTAAAATATAAAAAATGGATAAAAATTATTTCTAGAGATTCATTTAAATATTTAGAATTTAGTTTTTTTAATGAAAAAAATATTATTTTTAATAATAAATAAATAATAATTAGTTAATGTTTTTAAGCGGATGTGGTGAAATTGGTAAACACGCTAGACTTAGGATCTAGTGCTTAAAAGCATTAAGGGTTCGAATCCCTTCATCCGCACTAAATATAATAAATTTTATGAATAATTATAATGCAGAACATATACAATCTCTTAAAGGAATAGAACATATTAGATTACGTCCTTCTATGTACATTGGAAATACTGGAATAAAAGGATTACATCATTTATTAAATGAAGTAATAGATAATTCTATAGATGAATATTTAGAAGGATATTGTAATAAAATTATAGTAACAATTTATAAAAATAATTTTATTGAAGTAGAAGATAATGGAAGAGGAATTCCTGTAGATTATCATAAAAAAGAAAAAAAATCAGCTCTTGAAGTAGTTTTAACAAAAATTGGATCTGGTGCAAAATTTGATAAAAAAAATTATAAAATATCAGGAGGTTTACACGGAGTTGGAATATCTTGTGTAAATGCATTGTCTAAAAAATTTATTGCAACTATTTATAGAAATAATAAAATTTATCAACAAAAATATAAATTTGGAAAACCTATTTCTCCAATAGAAATAATAGGAAATACAAATAAAATAGGAACAAAAATAAAATTTTTATTTGATGATAATATTATTAAAGAAAAATCATATAATTATGAAATAATTTTTAATAGATTAAGAGAATTATCTTTTCTTAATAAAGGACTTAAATTATTATTAATAGATAAAATAAATAATAAAGAAGAAGTTTTTTATTCAAAAAAAGGATTAAAAGAATTTTTAATTATTTTAGATAAAAAAAAAGAACCAGTTATTAAAAAAATTATTTCTATTAAAAAAAAATATAAAAATAATTTGTTTATTGATATAGTTCTTAGATATAATGAATCTTTACAAGAAAATATTTTTTCATATGTTAATAATATAAAAACTGAAGAAGGTGGTACTCATGTTTTAGGGTTTAAAAAAGCTATTTTTAAAGTATTTAAAAAATTTATTAATAATAATAATAATAATAAAAATAATAAAAATAAAATATACATTATAAACGAAGATATATTAGAAGGATTAACAGCTATTTTATCAATTTATATTTCTGATCCACAATTTGAAGGACAAACAAAAACAAAATTAGTTAATAAAGATATAATAAAAAAAATAGAAATACTTACTATAAATGTATTAAGTAATTTTTTAGAAGAAAATCCTAAATATTATAAAAAAATTTTTTATAAAATTTGTTTATCAGCAAGAGCTAGAATAGCATCAAAAAAAGCAAGAGAATTAATAAATTTAAAGGTAAAAACTAATTATATTAATAATACACCAATTAAATTATCTGATTGTTCTTTAAATAATCCTAAATTATGCGAAATTTATTTAGTTGAAGGAGATTCTGCAGGTGGTACTGCAAAACAAGGAAGAGATAGAAATTTTCAAGCAGTTTTACCATTAAGAGGAAAAATATTAAATGTAGAAAAATCTATTGTAAATAAAGTTTTTGAAAATGAAGAAATAAAAAATATTTTTACTTCATTAAGAATATCATTTAATGATAAAAAAAATCATAAAGAATTTGATATAGATATTTCTAGATTAAAATACCATAAAATTATTATTATGACAGATGCAGATGTAGATGGAAGTCATATATCTACATTATTATTAACTTTCTTTTTTAGATATATGAAAAAATTAATTATAAATGGTCATATATATATAGCTACGCCTCCTCTTTTTTTAATAAAACAAAATGAAAAAAATAAAATGTATGCATGGAATGAAAAACAAAAAAATAATTTAATAAATAAATTTTTTAATAATAAAAAAATAATAATTCATCGTTATAAAGGGTTAGGTGAAATGAATGCTAATCAATTATGGGAAACAACAATGAATCCTGAAAATCGTTTTTTAAGAAAAATATATATACATGATGAAGAAAAAGCAGATAAAGTTTGTTCTATGTTAATGAGCCATAATGTTTTTCCTAGAAAAAAATTTATTGAAAAATATGCCTTAAATGCAAATACTGATATTTAATTTAATGTTTTTTTAATGTTTTATTGTTATTTATTTTTTAATGTTTTATTGTTTTATTTATTAATTTAATGTTAATAATCCTTCTGGAATTATCATAAAAATTTTTTTATTTTTAAAATCAATTTTATTAATATAATTTTCTACTGATGGAATATAAATAAATTTATTTTTAAGTTTACAATAAACTTTAAATAAAGCTTGGGGAAAAATATTATTTATATTTATAATTTTTCCTATAAATCCTAATTTTTTATCTATTATAGAATAATTAATTAATTTATATTTTATAAATATAAAATTTTTTTCATTACAAAAAGTATAAAAATATGGTGAAAAAAAAATTTTTTTTATAAAAAATTTTTCTTTGTTAAAGTATGGTGGATTATTTAATAAATAATAAAAAATTATGTCTTTTTTTTTTTTATAAAAACAAATATTAAATGGTGTTAAAATACCATCTATTTTTATAAAAAAAAAATTTAATTTTAAAAAAAAATAAAAATTTTCTTTTATTAATAATTTAATTCCTATTTTTTCATTTTTAATATTTTTAATATAACCTAATAAAAAAATATTTTTATTATTATATTTCATAATATATTTTAATAATTTAAAATATATTTATTTATATATTTTAATTATTATTTTATATTATTATTTTATTTATTTATTATTATTTTTAATATTATTTTTGTTATTATTTTTGTTATTATTTTTGTTATTATTTTTGTTATTATTTTTGTTATTGTTTTTTATTTTTTTATTTTTAATTTTATTTTTATTTTTATTTAATCTTAAAATATGTCTTTTTAATAAAATTCCTTTTTTTGATAAAATATTTTTAGCAGTTTTTGTAGGTTGTGCTCCTTTTTCCATCCAATATAAAGACCTTTCTTCATTAAGAAAAATAAAACTTGGATTTTTCATAGGATCATAAACACCTATTTTTTCTAAAAATCTTCCATCTCTTTTATATTTAGAATCTGCTACAACAATAGAATAAAAAGGTCTTTTTTTTCTTCCTTTTCTTTGTAATCTAATTTTTAACATATAAAATTTTTATTTAATAAATCAATTATGTATATATGTATATATTATATATAATTAATATATTATATATTTTTTTAATTTATATAATAAAATTTTAACATATATTTTAAAAACTTAATATATATTTTAAATTTTAATAATAAGACTCGTGGTGTAACGGTAGCACAACAGATTTTGGTTCTGTTAGTTGAAGTTCGAATCTTCACGGGTCTGCATACATATGTTTATTATTTTATTTATTATTTATGGAATTTTTTAATATTTCTAAAAAAGAAAAATCAATAACTGGATTAATTAATATAACAGGATCTAAAAGTGAATCAAATAGATTATTAATTTTAAAAAAAATTTATAAAAATAAAATAATATTAAAAAATATTTCTGATTCAGAAGATACTAAAATTTTAAAAAAATCTTTATATAATAATGAAAAAATAATTAATATTAATCATGCTGGAACAGCAATGAGATTTTTAACAGCTTATTTTTCTTCTGAAGAAGGAAAAAATGTAATATTAACAGGATCATCTAGAATGAAAAATAGACCTATAAAAATATTAGTAGATACTTTAAATAACATGGGTGCAAAAATAGAGTATCTTGAAAAAGATGGATTTCCACCAATAAGAATAATAGGTAAAAAATTAAAAGGTGGAAAAGTAAAAATTAATTCAAATGTTAGTAGTCAATATATTAGTGCTATAATGTTAATAGCACCAAAATTAGAAGAAAAATTAGAAATAAAATTATTAGGCAAAATAACATCTTATCCATATATTAACATGACTTTACAAATTTTAAAAAAAATTGGTATTTATGTTAAAGAAAAAGATAGAAAAATTGTTTTATTTCCTAAAAAAGATATAAAAAAATTAAATTTTTGTATAGAATCAGATTGGAGTTCAGCATCATATTATTATTCTTTATGCACTTTTTCAGAAAATTGTAATCTTTATTTAAAAATGTATAAAAAAAAAAGTTTACAAGGAGATATGTATGTTCATAAAATTTATGAAAATTATTTTGGTATTAAAACTATTTTTCATAATGATTATATTTTTTTACATAAAAAAAAATATCATAAATATCCTAAATTTTTAGAATTAGATTTAAATTATACACCAGATATAGCTCAAACAATTGTAGTAACTTGTGCTGGACTTAAAATAAAATGTATTATAAAAGGATTAGAAACTTTAAAAATTAAAGAAACTGATAGATTAAAAGGATTAAAAAATGAATTATTAAAAATAGGTATTAAATCTAATATAAATAAAGATTCTATTGAGATTGTTTCTTATAAAGAATATAATAATAAAAAAATATGTATTAATACTTATAAAGATCATAGAATGGCTATGTCTTTTTCTACTTTAGGAATATTATATCCTATAAAAATATTTGATCCTAAAGTAGTAAAAAAATCATATAAAAATTTTTGGGAAGATATGGAAAAAATAGGTTTCGATATTAAAAAATAATAAAAAAAATAAAAATATATTTATAAAATAAATATATTTATATTATTTAATAATTTTATTTAATAATAAAATAATAAAATTTTTTTTTATAATTATTTTTATATAATAAATTTTATATAATAAATTTTAATTATATTATTTTATTATTTTATTATTTTATTATTTTTATTTATTTTTTTATTTTAATAATTATTAATATTATTAATAAATATTAATAAATATTAATAAATATTAATAAAAAAAAATAATTATTATAATTATTATAATTATTATAATTATTATAATTATTATAATTATTATAATTTATAATTATTATAATTATATATATAATTATTTTATATATTAATTATAATTTTTATGTGTATTAGGCTCATTCGTCTATCGGTTAGGACATCAGATTTTCATTCTGAAAAGAGGGGTTCGATTCCCCTATGAGCTACTTAAAAAATTATTATTTTATTGTTATTATTATTATGGCTAATCATAAATCAGCAATTAAAGAAATACGTAAAAATAAAAAAAAAAAAATAAAAAATAAATATAAATTTAAAAGTTTAAAAACTAAAATTAAAAAATTAATAAAATCTAAAAATTTAAGTAATATTAAAAAAGAAGAAAGAAAAGTATATTCTATGATAGATAAATTAATAAAAAAAAATATTATACATAAAAATAAAGCTTCAAGATTAAAAAGTAAATTTAATTTTTTTATAAAAAAATTAAATAAATAAAATAATTTTTTTTAAAATTATTTTATTATTTTATCATTATTTAAAATTTTAATTTTTTTTTTAATTATATATTTTTCTACTTCTATATATAATTTTTCTTTTTCATTTTTAAAAATAAAATCACAAAAATCTAAACAAATTTTATAAATATTTAAAATATTTGGTTTTTTTAATTTTTGTACATATTTTTCTTTTATACCATCTAATAAAATTTTATTTATTAATTTATTATTTAATTTTTCTTTAAAAAAATCATTATATAAGTATGTAATAATTTTTGTATTTTTATTATTAAAAATATTATTATAAATAGTTTTTATATAAATAGGAATTAAAAAAGTAAACCATCCATGTAAATGAATAATATCTGGTATCCAATTCAATTTTTTTAATGATTCAATAACTCCTTTAGTGAAAAAAAGAATTCTTTCATCATTATCTTTAAAAAATAATCCTTTTTTATTTCTATATTCTCCTTTTCTACTAAAATATTCTTCATTATATATAAAATAAACTTGTAATTTATAATTATAATTATTTATAGAAGATACTTTAATAATCAAAGGTTTATATAGATCATTTATATTTATTTTTATTCCAGATAATCTTATTACTTCATGTAATTGATGTTTTCTTTCATTAATAATTCCAAATTTAGGCATAAAAAGTCTTACATCATTTTTTTTATTATTATACTGTAAAAATTTTTCTACATTATAAGAAATTAAATTACTTTTTAAGAAAGGTGAAATTGATGAAGAAACACATAATATTTTTTTCATTTTTTTTTAAAAAAAATTTATTTTAATTTAATGTTAATTATTTTTAAATTCTTGTGTAAATGTTAATGATTTTTAAATCAAATTCTTGTGCAATAGTTAATAAATGATCAAATATATTTGCTTGAATATTTTCATATTCTAATAAAATAGAAGTTTTTGTAAAACAATATATTTCTAAAGGTAGTCCATATTCATTTATATTTAAATGTCTGACCATTATAATTTCTTTTTTAGAAATATTAATATTTTTTTTTAAATACATAAATGAATATTTTCTAAATATTCCAATATTAGTAAATAATTTATTATTATTATTTTTTTCTATATTTATTATATAATCTTTTATTAAAAAAATTTTTTTATATTTTTCTATATTATTACAAAATTTAAAAGATTTAATATCAAATAAAATAAACCTTTTAATTCTACGAATATTTTTTTTACGTAATTCTTCAAAATTAATAATAGATGTAGATATAAAGTCATATATAGGAACATTTGTTATACTTCTATCAAAATTTTCTATTTTTACATATAATAAATTAATTTTTTTTACTATACCTTCTATTTCATATTTTTTAATATATATCCAATCTTCTATTTTAATAATTTTTGTAATATATATATAAATTACAGATAAAAATCCAATAATAGTATCTTTAAAAATAATAATAATAATTGCAGTTAAAGGACCTAATTTATTTATAATATTAATTAATTTAATTTTAAATAAAAAAAAAAAAATTGTTATTATAAAAAAAAAAATTAATAAAATTTTAAATAATTGATAAAAAAAATTATAAAAATAATGTATAGTAACATTTATATAATTATTTTTATTTTTAATTAATTTTATTAATTTAATTAATAATATTAAAAAAAATATTATAAAAATAATAAAAAATATATTTTTTATTATTAATATAATTTTTATTGGAAATAATTTATCATTTTTATGTAAAAAT
>NZ_JADFUB010000010.1 GCF_018200315.1 Candidatus Shikimatogenerans silvanidophilus | reverse complement strand
CTGATAGTGGCAAAGTAAGTGTGTCCTTTTTGTTGTCAAATTTGTTATCAATTAAGTCATAAATAGAATGATTTCTAGTTACAATATAAAAAAATTAATATAAAAAAATTTTTTATAAATATCATTATGGTTTATAAAAAATTAAATAAATAATTATTTAATAATTTTTAATTTTGTTTTTGTGTACATAATGGTATTTGTTTATATTATCATATACTAATTTATGAGTAAAAATTATTTATATTTAATCTAATATAAAGGTAAAGGATTATTAAAAATAACTGTAGATGTAGTAAAAATAATTAAATAATCAGATACATATTCATGTAGGTTATTATGCTGTAATTTATATTATTATATTACATTTTTTAAATTTTTAAAAAATAATTAAACCTTACTATTACAGTATAACTTAATTTAATATGATAAATATTATCTGTTTATTAAATAAAAAAAATTATTATCAGAAAAAATATCTTGTATAAATAAAATTATTTTACAATAATAAAATAAAAAATATATAAAATAAATTTAAAAAAATATATAACAAATATTAATTTTTATTATGTTAATAAATAATATAAATGAAACTATTTAAATAATATTTTAATTTAATAATATTTTTTTTATTAAATATTATAAATATATAAAATATATAAAATATATATAGGAGAGATGGCAGAGTGGTCTATTGCGTCGGTCTTGAAAACCGGTGAAGGTAAAACTTCCGGGGGTTCGAATCCCTCTCTCTCCGCAAATAAATTTATTTACGAAAATAAATTATAAATTATTTATATAATAAAGCATATTCTTTAATTTTTTTTAAAATATAATAAATACCATTTACTCTATTAAAAGAAATAAAATTTATTAAACCTATTTTTTTTATAAAATTTTCTTTATAAAAAATAATTTCTTTTGGTAATCTATTTGAATAAATACGAATTAATAAAAAAATTATTCCTTTTGGTATATTAGCTTCACTATCTGCTTTATATATTATTTTTTTTTTATTAATATATGCATGAATCCATGTTTTAGATTGACATCCTTTTATTAAAGTATTTTTATTTTTATATTTTTTATCCATTTTTGGAATTTTTTTAGATAAAAAAATTAAATATTCGTATTTATCTTCCCATGTTTTTAATAAAGAAAATTCTTTTATTATTTTATTTTCTTCTTCTAATAACAAAAATAAAGACATATTTTATTATTAATATTTAAATTTTAAATATTATAAATAATTATACTTATTATTAAGTTTATTATTTTTTATAAAAGATAAATAAGTATTATATATTAACATTGCTCTTGTCATAGGACCAACTCCTCCTGGTACAGGAGTAATATATGAAACTTTTTTATATACATTTTTAAAATCTACGTCTCCTACTATTTTTTTATATTTATTTTCATTTATACCAACATCTATTATAATAGATTTATTTTTTATCATATTTTTTTTTATAAAATTAGGTTTACCTATTGAACTTATTAATATATCAGCTTTTTTTGTAAAATAAATTAAATTTTTAGTATAACTATGAGTTATAGTAACTGTACTATTTCCCATATTTTTTCTACTCATTAAAATACTTATAGGAGTTCCAACTATTCTACTTCTTCCAATAACTACTATATGTTTTCCTAAAGTATTAATTTTATAAAAATTTAATAATTTGAAAATTCCTAAAGCTGTTGCAGGTATAAATATTTTTTTATCATTATAATTCAATGATAATTTACCTAAATTAATAGGATGAAAACCATCAACATCTTTATTAGGATTAATATGTAAAATTATATTTTCTATATTTAATATTTTTGGTAATGGTAATTGTATAATAAAACCATCAATTAAAGGATTATTATTTAAATTTTTTATTTCAAAAATTAATTCTTTTTCAGAAATAGAAATAGGAAATTCTAATAAATAAACTTTTATTCCAATTTTTTTACAATCTTTTATTTTATTTTTTACATAATTAATGCTTTGAATATTTTTTCCTACTATAATAATTCCTAAATGAGGATTAATATTTTTATTATTTTCTTTTATTTTATTAATTTTTTTTTTAATTTTTTTTAAAAAAAATTTAGATACTTTATTACCATTTAATATTTTGTCCATTATAATTACATATTTTTTCTATTTTTTTTGTTATTTCAATAAAATCTTTATAAGAAAGTTCCTCTGCTCTTTTATAAAAAAAAGAATTAAAAAATGAATATTTTTTATATATATATAAATCTAATGTTTTAAATAATATTTTAAATAAAGAGTTTTTTAATATTTTTCTTCTTTGATTGAAAGATTTTTTTATTATTTTTAAGAATAAATTTTTATTAAATTTTATTATTTTTTTTTTTTTAGTAAATTTTATTACAGAAGAATCTACTTTTGGTTTAGGATAAAAATTATGTTTAGAAACATTAAATAATAATTTTACTTTATAAAAAGTTTGAATTAAAATAGAAATAATTCCATATTTTTTTCCATTTTTTGATATTATTCTTTCAGCAACTTCTTTTTGAAACATTCCTATACATTCTATTACATATTTTTGATTTTTAAAAATCCAAAATATTATTTGAGAAGATATATTATATGGAAAATTTCCTATTAAATAAATTTTTTTTAAATTTTTATATTTTGGATGCCATAATAAAAAATTATAGTGTATAATTTTTGATTTCAAAAAAGGATATTTTTTTTTCAAAAAAAAAATCATATCTTTATCTATTTCTATAAAATAAATTTTTTTAAAATTTGAAAAAATATATTTACTTAAAATTCCTTTTCCTGGTCCTATTTCAATAATAATTGATTTTTTATAATTTGAATTTATTAAAATATATTTTATAATTTTTTTAGCTATTTTTTCATTTATTAAAAAATGTTGTCCAAATTTTTTTTTATTAAAAATCATATTTAAAAATGTATAAAATATTTATATTTATAATTTTTTTAATGCTTCTTCTATAGTAAATTTTTTTATATATTTTTTTATTTCTTTTATAGGAATTCTTATTTGTTTCATATTATCTCTTTTTCTAATAGTAACTGTTTCTTTAGTAATACTTTCATCATCTATTGTTATACATAATGGAGTTCCTATTAAATCTTGTTTAACATATCTTTTTCCAATAGTATTTTTTTCTTCGTAAATTGAATTATAATAAAATTTTAATTTATTAAAAATTTTTTTTCCTATTTTAATCAATTCTTCTTTTTTTATCAATGGAAAAATAGCAACTTTTATTGGTGATAAAAATTCTGGTATTTTTAAAAAAGTTCTTTTTTTATTTTCTGTAATTATTTCTTCTTTTAAAGAAGAAGTAATAATTGATAAAAATAATCTATCTAATCCTATGGAAGTTTCTATTATATAAGGAAAATATTTTTCTTTATTTTTTTCGTCGAAAAAAATAAAATTTTTTTTTGATAATTTTGATAATTTATAATGATTTTTTAAATCAAAATCACTTCTTGAATGAATTCCTTCTAATTCTTTAAATCCAAAATAAGGAAAATTAAATTCTATATCTGTTGCACGTTTTGCATAATGAGATAAATTTTCATGATTATTAAATCTATATTTTTTTTTTTTAAATCCTAAAGATAAATGCCAATTTAATCTTTTATTTTTCCAATATTCATACCATTTTTTTTCTTCTTTAGGATTAATAAAAAATTGCATTTCCATTTGTTCAAATTCTTTCATTCTAAAAATAAATTTTTTAGAAAATATTTCATTTCTAAAAGATTTTCCTATTTGTGCCACTCCAAATGGAATTTTTAATTTATTTATATTTAAATAATTAAAATAATTTATAAAAATACCTTGTGCTGTTTCTGGTCTTAAAAAATTTTTTTCATTTTTTAATTTTATAGGAAACATTAAATCTATTTTTATAATTTCTTTCCAATTTAATAATCCATTTTCTGGATTACATATATTATATTCTTCTATAATGTCTTTTATATTATTTATTTTATTTTTTTTTATTAAATCTTTAATTTTATTTTTTATTTTATTTTTTTTATTAATAAGAATTTTTATATTTTTTTTTTCTTTTATATATTTTTTTATTTTTAATTTAAAAAAATTATCTATTAACCAATCAATTTTATATTTTTTTTTAGTAATATTGTCTTTAATAAATAAATCATAAAATAAATGTTTATGTCCTGATGCTATCCAAACATTTGGATGTAATATTATAGATGTATCTATTCCAATTATATTTTTATTTAATTGTACCATT
Organism: Candidatus Shikimatogenerans silvanidophilus; assembly: GCF_018200315.1. Classification (GTDB taxonomy): domain Bacteria; phylum Bacteroidota; class Bacteroidia; order Flavobacteriales; family Blattabacteriaceae; genus Shikimatogenerans_A; species Shikimatogenerans_A silvanidophilus. The sequence continues at coordinate 8,577 of NZ_JADFUB010000010.1, read as the reverse complement.
GATTTCCACCAATATTCTTTAATATTATTTTTTAATAATATTCCATAATGACCATAATCATATATTCCACTTATACCTCCATAAATTTCACTAGATTGATTAATAAAACCATTTAATTTAGCATATTTTATTATTTTTTTTAATAAAAAATTACTATTCATGTACTTTTTATTTATATATTTTTATATAATTTTTATATACATTAAATTATTAATATTTATTATTAATATTTAAATAAAATATTTATATAAAATAAAATATTTGTATATGATTACTAATTCTTATGATTCAGGAGTTATTACAGGAAATAAAGTTATGAATATGTATAAATTTGCAAAAAATAATAATTTTGCTATTCCATCTATTAATGTTTTTAATTCTAATAGTATTAATTCTTCTATAGAAACAGCATTTATTTTTAAATCTCCAATTATTATTCAAATATCTCATAAAACTGCTGAATTTAATACAGGTGGTATTTTTAAAAAAAATAATATTATTTATGGATCTAAAATTATGGCTTTTCAAATTAATAAAATATCTAAATTATATAATATTCCAGTTATTTTAAATACAGATCATTGTTATAAAAAAAATTTAAAATGGATAGATAGTTTAATATTAGAAAGTAAAAAAAATTATGAAAAATTTGGAAAACCTATTTTTAGTTCTCATATGATTGATTTATCTAAAGAAAGTTTACAAGAAAATATAGAAATATGTTCTAAATTTTTAGAAAAAATGAAAAAAATTAATATTATTTTAGAAATAGAATTAGGAATTACTGGAGGAGAAGAAGATGGTATGGATAATACTAATGTTGAAAAAAAAAGACTTTATACTACTCCTGATGATGTAGAATATGCATATAAAGAATTAACTAAAATTAGTTCTAATTTTATTATAGCAGCTAATTTTGGAAATATTCATGGAGTTTATAATAATAAAAAAAATTTATTAAATACTAATATTTTAAAAAAATCTCAAATAAAAATTCAAAAAAAATATAAAACTAGTAAAAATCCTATTTTTTTTGTATTTCATGGTGGATCTGGAACATCTAGAATAGATATAAAAAAATCTATAGAATATGGTGTAGTAAAATTTAATATAGATACAGATTTACAATTTGCTTTTTTAAGTGGAGTTCGTAATTATATTTTAAATAATAATGAATATTTAAAAAAACAAATAGGTAATCCATTAGGAAAAAATTATCCTAATAAAAAATATTATGATCCAAGAATTTGGCTTAGAGAAGGTGAATTATATTTTAAAAAAATATTAAAAAAATATTTAAAATTATTAAATAGTTATAAAAAATTAAATATTTATAATAAAATATATAAAAATATAAATTTAAATAAACAATAAAAAAAAATAAATAATTAATGTAATAATAAAAAAATATATAAAAATAAAAAATTATATAAACTATATAATTTATAAAAATTTATAAAATTATATAATTTATTATTTTACTATTTTTTTTATATTTTTATAATAAATTTAAATTATTTAATAAACATTTATATATAAATATAAATATATATAATAATTATATATTAATAAATAAAAATTATATATTAATAAATATATAATAATATAATAATATAATATAATACATTTATATATAATATAAATATTATAAATATATAAAAATATATATAATATATTAAATATATATATTAATTAATTAATAAATTAATTACTTAAATTATATTAATAATAAATAATTAATAATTTAATTATTAATTAAAATTAATTACTTTACTTTTACTTACTTAAATTCACTTTTACTTAACTTCTTCATAATCTACATCTTTAATATTATTATTTTTATTATTTGATTTATTATTATTATTTAAATTTGGATTGTTTTTTTCTTTATTAGGATTATTAGGATTATTAGGATTATTAGGATTATTAGGATTATTAGGATTATTATATATGTCTTTTGAAGCTTGATTCCAAGCATCATTAATTTTTTTTATATAAATATCTATTTCTTTAATATTTTTATTTTTATGAGATTCTTTTAATTTTTTTAAATAATTTTCTATATTTTTTTTATTTATTTCAGATATTTTATTTCCATATTCTTTTAAATTATTTTCAGTTTGAAAAATAATGCTATCTGCATAATTTAATTTTTCTATTTCTTCTTTATTTTTTTTATCTTTTTCTTCATTTTTTTTTGCTTCTTGTTTCATTTTTTCTATTTCATCTTTACTTAATCCTGAAGATGCTTTTATTTTAATAGATTGTTCTTTTCCAGTTCCTTTATCTTTTGCAGAAACATGTAAAATTCCATTTACATCTATATCAAAAGTTACTTCAATTTGTGGAACTCCTCTTGGTGCTGGAGGTATATTTATTAAATCAAATCTACCTATTTCTTTATTATCATTAAAAAGTTGTCTTTCTCCTTGTCCTACTCTAATAGTAACTGCTGATTGATTATCCGATGCAGTAGAAAAAAGTTCTGATTTTTTAGTAGGAATTGTTGTATTTGATTCAATTAATTTAGTGAATACACCTCCTAAAGTTTCAATTCCTAAAGATAATGGTGTAACATCTAATAATAAAACGTCTTTAACATCTCCTGCTAAAACTCCTCCTTGTATTGCTGCACCTATAGCAACTACTTCATCTGGATTTACTCCTTTAGAAGGAATTTTACCAAAAAAATTTTCTACTTCTTTTTGAATTTTAGGAATTCTTGTAGATCCACCAACTAATATAATTTCATTTATATCAATAGGTTTTAATCCTGCTGATTTTAATGCTTTTTTACAAGGTGACATAGATCTTTTTATTAAATCTTCACATAATTGTTCAAATTTTGATCTAGTAATATTTTTAACTAAATGTTTTGGTCCAGAAGAAGTAGCTGTAATATATGGTAAATTAATTTCTGTTTGTTTGCTAGATGATAATTCTATTTTAGCTTTTTCTGCTGCTTCTTTTAATCTTTGATGAGCCATAGCATCTTTTTTTAAATCAATTCCTTCTTCTTTTTTAAATTCATTATTTAACCAATTAATTATTTTTTCATCAAAATCATCTCCTCCTAAATGTGTATCTCCATTAGTTGATAATACTTCAAATACTCCATCTCCAAGTTCTAAAATTGATATATCAAAAGTTCCACCACCAAGATCATAAACAGCAATTTTTTTATTTTGATTGCTTTTATCTAAACCATATGCTAATGCAGCTGCAGTAGGTTCATTAATTATTCTTTCAACTTTTAATCCTGCAATTTCTCCTGCTTCTTTAGTAGCTTGTCTTTGTGAATCATTAAAATATGCAGGAACTGTAATAACAGCTTGATTTACTTTTTGTCCTAAATAATCTTCTGCTGTTTTTTTCATTTTTTGAAGAATCATAGCAGATATTTCTTGAGGAGTATATAATTTATTATTTATTTCTACTCTAGCTGTATTATTAGATCCTTCTTTAATGTTATATGGAATATTTTTTATTTCTTCTAAAATATCTGAATATTTTCTTCCCATGAAACGTTTAATAGAAAATATTGTTTTTTTAGCATTAGTAACAGCTTGTCTTTTTGCTGGATCTCCAACTTTTATTTCTCCTTTATTAACAAAAGCAACTATAGAAGGAGTTGTTCTTTTACCTTCTGAATTTTGAATAACTGTAGGATCATTTCCTTCCATAACTGCAACACAAGAATTTGTAGTTCCTAAATCTATACCTATAATTTTTCCCATATTTTTTATATTTTTATTATTTATTAAATTATTTAAATTATTTATTAAATTAAATAAACAAATATCATTCCATTTATAATTAATTTATATAAAATTATATTTTATGACTTTTTGTCTGTTTTTTTTATAAATAATATTTTAAAAAAAAATATTTTTTTATAAAATGTTTTTTTATAATTAATATATTTTTATTTATATATTAAATTTTATATTTTTATTTATATAAATATTTATTATTTATATTATATTTATTAAATAATAATAATAATTTATTAAATATTAAATAATAATAATTTATTATTAAAATATTCTTTTATTATTAAAATATTATTTTATTAAAAAAAATAAGTATAAAATTTTATTAAAAAATAAGTATAAAGTTATGTATGATTATAAATTATGTATTATTTAAAAATTTTATTATATGAAAAAAATATTTAAAACTTTATTTTATAGTGAAAAAAAAATAAAAAAAAAATGGTTTATTATAGATGCTAAAAATAAAATTTTAGGTAGATTATCTTCTATTGTTTCTAATATAATTACTGGAAAAAATAAACCTAATTATAGTCCTAATATTAATTGTGGAGATAAAGTTATTATAATTAATTCTAAAAAAATTAAAATTAGTGGAAAAAAAAAAGAAAAAAAAATTTATATTAGATATACAGGATATCCAGGAGGAAAAAAAATTTATACTTTTAAAGAATTAATTAAAAAAAATCCTAATAAAATTATTGAAAATTCTATTAAAAGGATGTTACCAAAAAATCGTTTAGGAAGAAAAATTTACAAAAAAAATTTATATGTTTATTCTGGAAAAGAACATAAACATAAATCACAAAATATTGAATTTTTTTATTTTTAAATTTATATTTAAAAATTATTATTTTTTATTATTAAAAAATTTATAATTATGATTTATTCAATAGGAAGAAGAAAAACATCTATAGCTAGAATTTTTTTAAAAAAAGGTACTGGAAATATTTATATTTTTTCAAAAAAAAAAAAAAAAATTGTTAAAAAATTATTAAAAGAATATTTTATTAATCCTTTATTAATTAATAATATAGAACAAGTTTTTAAAATTATTAAAACAGATATTAAAAAATATGATTTATTAATAAGAGTAAATGGTGGAGGTATTAGTGGACAATCAAATGCTGTTAAATTAGCAATTTCTAGAATTTTTTGTAAAATAGATGAAAAAAATAAATTTTCTTTAAAAGAAAAAGGATTTTTAACTAGAGATTATAGAAAAGTAGAAAGAAAAAAATTTGGTAGAAAAAAAGCAAGAAAAAAATTTCAATTTTCAAAACGTTAAATTAAATATAATGATTAAAATAGATATTTATGATTTATTAAATGCTGGAGTACATTTTGGACATATAACTAAAAAAAGAAATCCTAATATGAAACCATATATTTTAATGAAAAAAAATGGTATACATATATTGGATTTAATTAAAACTAAAATGAAAATACAAGAAGCCTGTATTGCATTAAAAAAAATTATTTTAAATAAAAAAGATATTCTTTTTGTTTGTACAAAAAAACAAGGTAAAAGTATTATTGAATATTATGCAAAAAAAATAAATATGCCATATATTTCAGAAAGATGGTTAGGTGGTTTTTTAACTAATTTTTTTACTATTAGAAAATCAATTAACAAAATGAATTATATGTTAAAAAAAAAGATAGAAGGTTATTATAATAATTATTCTAAAAAAGATAGATTATATATTGATAGATTAATAATAAAATTAGAAAAAAATTTATCATCTGTTTCTATTATGAATAGAATTCCAGGAGCTCTATTAATTGTAGATATACAAAAAGAAAATATTGCAGTAAAAGAAGCAAAAAAATTAAAAATTCCAATTATTGGAATAGTTGATACAAATTCTGATCCTAAATATATTGATTATCCTATACCAGCTAATGATGATTCTTCTAAATCTATAAAATTAATAATTTATTATTTAATAAAATATATAGAAAAAATAATAAATAATAAAAATAAAATTAATAATAAAATAAATAACAAAATTAATAATGATAATAATATTGGATAATTAAAATTATAACAATATTATTTTATTATTATTATTATTATTAATTATTATTAATTATTATTATTTATAAATAATATAATTAAAAAATTAAATAAAATTATTTTTAATTTATTAAAATTATTATTAATTATTAATTTAAAATTTAATTAAATTTTAAACTTAATGATTAAAATTAAAATAGAAGATATAATTTTTTTAAGAAAAAAAACAGGATTAAGTATTTTGAAATGTAAAGAATATTTAATAAAATATAAAGGAAATTTAGAAAAAGCTTTTAATTTTTTTAAAAAAAAAAATTATTTAAATGATTATAATTATAATAATTATAATAATGATAATAAAATTTTTAAAAATGGAATAACTTTATCTAAAACAAATTTTAATAATAATACAGGAGTAATATTATCTATACTTTGTGAAACTGATTTTGTTGCAAAAAACAAACAATTTATTTCTTTATCAAAAGAAATTTTAAATGATATATTAATATATCATGAAAAAAATGAAAAAAATGAATTTATAAATTCATCAATTTATAAAAAAATATTAAATAAAATAATTGAAAAAAGTATTTTTTTTGGTGAAAAAATTAAAATATCTTGTTTTGATGTTATTAAATATCCTTTTATATCTTATTATGTACATTTAAATAAAATTTCTTGTTTGGTTGGTTTTTCTGATTATATAGATGGTATATATGATATTGGAAAAAATATTGCTATGCAAATAGCAGCAATGAATCCACTTTTTTTAGATGAAAAATCTGTTCCTAAAAAATTGATAAAAAATGAAATAAAAATAATTAAAAAAAATTTTTATAAAGAAAAAAAAGAAAAATTAGATAATATTATAAAAATAAAATTATATAAATTTTATGAAAAAAATGTTTTACTTAATCAAAAGTATATAAAAGATGAAAAAAAAACTGTTTTTGATTATTTAAAAGAAAATTTTAAAAATATTAATATAGTTTATTTTAAAAGATTTAGTATTTAAAAAAAATATTATATTTATTTTTTATATTTTTGTTATACTTAAAAAATTAAGTATAATTTAAAATGAAAAAAGTATTATTAATTATTTTAGATGGTTGGGGTATTTCAAACGATGAACAAAGATCTGCTATTAAAAAAAAAAATACAAAATTTATAAATAATTGTTTAAAAAAATTTCCTAATATAAAATTACATGCATCTGGAAAATATGTAGGGTTACCAATAAATCAAGTAGGAAATTCAGAAGTTGGTCATTTAAATATTGGTTCTGGAAGAATTATTAAACAAAAAATGGTATTAATTAATGATTCTATAAAAAATAATTATTTTGAAAAAAATATTGTTATTAATAATATGATTAAATATTATTTTAATAATAATAATAATAATAATAATAATAATAATAAAAATATTCATTTAATTGGTTTATTATCAGATGGTGGAGTTCATTCTCATATAGATCATCTTTTATATATTTTAAAATTTTTTTTAAAAAAAAAATGTATGAATGTTTTTATTCATATTATTACAGATGGAAGAGATACTTATATAAAAAGTGGATTAAATTTTATAAAAAAATTACAAAATTTTATTAATAAATATAAAATTGGAATAATTTCTACTATTTGTGGTAGATATTATGCTATGGATAGAGATAATCGTTGGGAAAGAACAAAAATTTATTATGATTCTATTGTTAATAATATAGGTAATTATAGTTTTAATATTATAGATTCTATAAAAAAAAATTATGAAAATGGAATAACTGATGAATTTATAAAACCTATTATATTTATAAATAATAATAAAATAAAATATAATAAAATAAAAGATAAAGATATTGTTTTTTTCTTTAATTATCGTTCTGATAGAATGAGACAAATTTCTAATTTATTATTAGAAAATAATAAAAATTTATATTATGTCACTATGACTAAATATGATAAAAAATATGAAAATGTGAATGTTATATTTGAAGAAAAAAATATTTTTAATACTATAGGAGAAGTTTTATCAAATAATAATAAAAAACAATTAAGAATTGCTGAAACAGAAAAATATCCTCATGTAACTTATTTTTTTTCTGGTGGTTTAGAAACTTGTTTTAAAAATGAAAAAAGAATTTTATGTCCATCTCCTAAAGTAAAAACTTATGATTTAAAACCAGAAATGAGTTTATCAAAAATTTATAATAATATTTATTTTGTAATAAAAAAAAATTTATTTGATTTTATTTGTTTAAATTTTGCTAATCCTGATATGGTAGGACATACTGGAAATATGAAAGCTACTATACAAGCTTGTAAAAAAGTTGATGAATATGTTAATTTAATTTATGAATTATCTAAGAAAAAATATATTGTTATAATTATATCAGATCATGGAAATGCAGAATGTATGTTGAATAAAGATGGTACAATTAATACTTATCATACTTCTAATTTAGTTCCTTGTATAATTCTTAATAAAAATTTTTGTTTTTTAAAAAAAAAAGGAAAAATATCAGATATTGCTCCAAGTATTTTAAAAATTATGGATATTGATATTCCAAAAGAAATGACAAGTGAAATATTATTAAAAAAATTATAATAAAAAAATATTTTATTTAAAAAAAATATTTTTTAATATAAATATTTTTAATAAATAATAAAAGTATATAATATTAATAAAAGTATATCAAAAAGTATATAATATTAATAATTATTAATATATTAATATAATTATTTAATAATTATAATTAATAATTAATAATTAAAATATAATAAATAA
>NZ_JADFUB010000001.1 GCF_018200315.1 Candidatus Shikimatogenerans silvanidophilus | reverse complement strand
TCATACATAATTTTTTAAAAAATTAATATATAAATATATAATAATATATAAATTAATATATAAATTATTTTAATGTATAAATTATTTATTTTTAATGTAAAATTTATTTTATGGAATTTTTATTAAAAAAAATGAAAGTAAAATATAAAAATACAATACAATATTATAAAAAAATTAAAAAAAAATTTTTTAATTTAAACAATATTATTGGAAAAAACATATCTATTATTCATATAGAATATGAATGTTATTTTTGTAAAAGAAATAAAATAATTTATAAATTAGGTCTTTGTAAAAATTGTTTTTTTATAAAATTTAATAAAAATATTTTTTTTCCAGAAAAAAGTCCAAAAAATATTTCAAATTTAAAAAAAAGTTTTTTATTTAAACCACATATAGTTTATTTGAGTATTACTAGTAATTTAAAAATAGGTGTAACAATAGAAAATAATTTAATAAATAGATTAATAGATCAAGGATCATTAATATCTATTCCAATTTTTAAAACTCCAAATAGATATTTATCTGGTATTATTGAAGTTTTTTTTAAAAAATTTTTTAATGATAAAACAAATTTTAGATTAATGATAAAAAATAAAAATTATGAAGAAAAATTATTATTAAAACATAAAAAAGAATTATTAATAAAAAAAAAAAAATTAGTTTAAAATTAAAAAAAAAATTTAAACCTTATTTTATTAAAAAAAATAAAATTTTTACTTTTAATTATCCAATTAATTTAAATTTAAATGAAAAAAATGAACAAAAAATTAAATACATTTATTTAAAAAAAGAAAAAAAAATTAATAAAAAGTTAATAGGAATTAAAGGACAATATTTAATATTTAATGATGGATATGTTTTTAATATAAGGAATCATGAAGGTTATATAATAAAAATGAAAATATATTAAATTAAAATATATTTTAATTTAAATTTTATAATTAAATTGATTTATATATAAAAATAGAAGTAATGCCAAAATTAGTATTAATTATTTTAATTTTTTTAAAATTATTATTAATTAGTAAATTATTTAAATCTGATTTTTTTATAAAACAATTAATGGAAGATATTAAATATTTATATGCATAAAAATTATCAGATAATATTTTAGATATAAAAATTATATATTTTTGGTAAAAAAATTTATATAAAAATTTAATTATATTATTTTCTGGATAAAAAAATTCTAATATAATTAGATATCCATTTTTTTTAATATTTTTTTTTACAATTTTTAAAAAATAATTAATATTGTCAAAATTTCTTATACCAAAAGAAATTGTAATTACATCAAAATATTTTTTTTTTATAAAATATTTATAATTTGTTTTAAATATTTTTATTCTTTTACTCAATTTTTTTATTTTTATTTTTCTTTTTGCTTCTTTTATCATTTTTTCTGAAAAATCTATTCCAATAATATTACTTTTTGTAAGTTTTTCTGCTAAAATAATTGCTAAATCTCCTGTACCAGTAGCAACATCTAATATTGTTTTAATTTTTTTTTCTAATAAGAAATTAACAACTTTATTTCTCCAAATTCTATCAAATCCTAATGTTAATAAAAAATTTATTAAATCATATTTTTTATATATAGAATTAAAAATATATTTTATTTTTCTTTCTTTTTCTTTAATATTATTTTTATTCATTTTTTTTAATTATTTTTATATTTTTATTAATTATTTTAATTATAAATTTTTAATTATTATTTTTAATTATTAAATTTTTTTTAAATAATAAAATTATGAAAAAAAATAAACATCCAAAAAATTATAGAATAGTAGTTTTTAAAGATACAAGTAATGATAAATTTTTATTATGTAGATCAACTGTTGATACTAAAAATAATGTAATTGAAATTAATAATAAAAAATATCCTTTATATAAAATGGAAATTTCTAGTTTTTCTCATCCTTTTTTTACTGGAAAAATGAAATATGTAGATACAGAAGGAAGAATAGAAAAATTTAAAAAAAAATATCAAAAAAAATAAAAAAAATATTAGTATTTTTAATAATAAAATTAGTATTTTTAATAATAAAAATAAATATTAAAATTTATTATTTATTAATTTTTTATTAAAAATAACTATTAGTACATGGTATAATATCTAAAGAACTAATTTTTCCATATATATATTTATAATATCCATGTATTGCTATCATAGCAGCATTATCTGTAGTATATTGATTTTCTAAAAAGAATAATTTCCAATTATTTTTTTTTGATTCTATAAATAATTTTTTTTTAAAAAAAATATTTCTAGATAAACCACCAGAAAAAGCAATATTTTTAATATTTGTTTTTTTAACAGATTTTTTTATTTTTTCTATAAAAATTTTAATAATAGTTTCTTGCAAAGAAAAACATAAATTATGTAATTCATCTTGTATAAAATTTTTATTAATTTTTTTATTTTTTTGTATAAAATATTTAAAATTAGTTTTTAAACCACTAAAACTAAAATTTAAATCTTTTACTTTTGGAATATTAAAATAAAATTTTAATTTTCCTTTTTTAGCACATTTTTCTATAATTTGTCCTCCTGGATATCCTAATCCTAAAATTATTGCAGATTTATCAATTAATTCTCCAGCTGAATCATCTATTGTTTTTCCTATTGTTTCCATATTTAAGAAATCTTTTACAATAACTATATTAGTATGTCCACCACTACTTGTTAAACATAAAAATGGAAAAGAAGGATAATAATCATTTTTATTTTTTATAAAATGTGCTAAAATATGAGCTTTAATATGATTTACACCTATTAAAGGAATATTATATGACATAGAAAATGATTTAGAAAAAGAAGAAGCTATTAATAAAGAACCTATCATTCCTGGACAATATGAAAATGCAATTGCGTTTATATATTTTGTATTTATTTTTGATTTTTTTATGGCAATATCAACTACTCTAATTATTTTTTTGTGATGAAATTTAGATGCTAAATCAGGAACAACACCATTATATTGTTTATGTATTTTTTTTTGAGAAAAAATAACATTTGATAAAACTTTATTTTTTTTTATAATAGAGGCAGAAGTATCATCACAAGAAGATTCAATACCTAAAATTATAACCATATATATATTTTTATATTTATTTATTATTAAATTATTATTATTTATTAAATTATTATTATTTATTAAATTAAAAAAAATGAAAAAGTATTTATTATTTTTTTTATTAATTTTTTTAAATTTTTATTTTATAAAAAATTTATATTTTATTAAAAATAATATATATTATAATTATAATAATAAAATTAATAATAAAATTTATTATATATTATTATTTTGTAATATTTTATCAATATTTTTAAATTTATTTTTTTTTTTTATTAAAAAAATTAATTTAAAAAAAATATTAATAATCCTTATATTTACAATTACTTTGTTACAATTTATTATTAAGGAATTTTATTTTATGTATATTGATACTGATGTTTTATTTTATTTATTTATTTTTTTTTTAAATCTAATTAATATTATTATTTAATTATTTAAATATTTAAATTAATTAAGGAGAGTTGCCGGAGTGGTTAACGGAACAGTTTGCTAAACTGTCAACATAAATAAATGTTTCGTGGGTTCGAATCCCACACTCTCCGCTAATCGGGGTGTAGCGTAGTTTGGTTTATCGCGCCTGGTTTGGGACCAGGAGGTCATAGGTTCAAATCCTATCACCCCGACATGACTACGTAGCTTAATTGGATAGAGCAACTGCCTTCTAAGCAGTAGATTACAGGTTCGAATCCTGTCGTAGTCGCAATATCAATATAATTTATTTTAGTTGCGGTCCGAACGGGACTCGAACCCGTGACCCCGTGCGTGACAGGCACGTATTCTAACCAACTGAACTATCGGACCAATTAATTTATTTTTTATTAAAAAAATAATTTTTAATTTTTTTTTCTAAATTTTCTTTAGAAATAGAACCAATATGTCTTTCTTTTTCTATTCCATTTAAAAAAAATATTAATGTTGGAATACTTTGTATATTAAATTTTTCAGAAAGTAAAGTATTATTGTCTATATTTATTTTAAAAACATATAATTGTTTTTTATATTTTTTTTCTATATAATCAATAATTGGACTTAATAATTTACATGGTCTACACCAAGAAGCCCAAAAATCTATTAAAATAACATATTTATTATATTTTGAAAAAAGAATATCAAAATTTTTATCATTAACTTCCATATATAATATAATATTAATAATATATATAATATTATAAAATAAAATAAATATAATATAATATATAATAAATAATATAAAATAATATTATTTAATAAAATAATATTATTTAATTAATTATTTAATATAATATAATATTTTATTTTTTTTTTATAAAAAACTAAAACCAATTATTTCTTTTTCTTTATAATATAAAATTTTTTTTTCTTTAAAAGGAAAAATATTATATTCTTTTATATTTATAATATCATTTATATTTTCTTCATAATCAAATAAAGAATTTTGATTATTTTTTTTATTTGATTTATATTTAGTTCCTAATTTAATTAACATTTCTAAAATAGAAATATTTTTTTTAATACAAAAATACTGTAATCTATCTATTTTAAATTCATCTAAAGAACCTGAAAATATTAAATTTTCTATAACTTTTTTATTAACAATACGTAAGTTAATTCTTTTAATAAAATTATAAATTGAAGTATATTTTCCATTTTTTTCTCTTTCATTTATAATATTTTCTATAGCAATATTTCCTATTCCTTTAATTCCTTTCATTCCAAATCTAATATTTTTTTTATTTTTTTCTTCTTCAACAGTAAAATTATAATAACTTTTATTTATATTAGGAGGTAATATTTTAATTTTAAGTCTTTTACATTCTTTTATTAATATTGTAATTTCTTTAACATCTTTAATATTACTTAAAAAAGAAGAAATATATTCTGAAGAATAATGAGTTTTTAAATAAGCAGCTTTAAAAGATATTATTGTATAACAAGTTGCATGAGATTTATTAAAAGCATATGAAGCAAAATATTCCCAATCTTTCCATATTTTTTCTAAAATTTTTTTAGAATAATTATTTTTAATACCTCTAATTAAAAAATTTTTTTTTAAATTAATTAATATATTTTTGTTTTTTTTACCCATAGCTTTTCTTAATAAATCAGCTTCTCCTTTACTAAAATTTGATATTATTTGTGATAATAACATAACTTGTTCTTGATAAATAGTAATTCCATATGTTTCCTTTAATATTTTTTTCATTATTGGAATATCATATTGTATTTTTTTTTTTCCATTTTTTCTATTAATATATTCTGTAATATATTTTAAAGGTCCAGGTCTATAAAGAGCATTCATAGCTATTAAATCATTAATATTATCAGGTTTTAATTTTTTAAGATATTTTCTCATTCCAGTAGACTCATATTGAAATATTCCTATAGTATTTCCCTGTTTGAAAGTTTCATATGTTTTTTTATCATTTAATGAAAAAAAAATTTTTTTATTAATTTTTTTTAAAGTATCTTTAATAATGCTTAATGTTTTTAATCCAAGAAAATCCATTTTTAATAAACCAACTTTTTCTACAACTTTATTATCAAATTGAGTAATCAATAAATCAGAATCTTTTGATAAAAATACAGGAATAAATTTTTTAATATTTAAATTAGATATAATTATTCCACAAGCATGTATACCAATATTTCTAATTAATCCTTCAATTTTTTTAGATTGCATTAAAATGTATCCTTTAAAAGATTTTTTTTCAATTTCTTTTCTTAAAAAGAAAATATTTTTTAATTCTTTATGAGAAAATTTTTTTTTTAATGATAACCAATCTTTTTCAAAAATTTCTTTTAATGAAGAATTTAATGGTATAATTTTAGTTAATTTATTAACTTCATATAAAGAAAAATCCATAACTCTTCCAACATCACGTATAGATGATTTTGCTGCCATAGTTCCATAAGTAATAATTTTTGCTACTTTTTCTTTTCCATATTTTTTATAAACCCATTTAATTATTTTTTCTCTACCTTTATCATCGAAATCAATATCTATATCTGGAAGATTAATCCTATCTGTATTTAGAAAACGTTCAAATAATAAATTATATTTTATAGGATCTATTTGTGTTATATCTAGACAATAAGAAACAATAGAACCAGCTACAGATCCTCTTCCTGGTCCAACAAAAATATTCATTTTTTTTGCTTGTTTAATAATATCTTGTACTATTAAAAAATAGACAGAATACTTTATTTTTTTAATAATTTTTAATTCAAATTGTATTCTTTTTTTAATAATAGAATAATCGTAATAATTATAATATTTTTTATTAGCACCCTTATAAACTAAATATTTTAAATATTTATTTGAATTTTCTAAATAATTAGAAGAATATTTTTTAAAATTTTTTGGAAAAGTAAATTTTGGAATTTCAATTTTTTTATTAATATCATATATTTCTATTTTATTTAATAATTCATTTAAAAAATAAAAACCTTTTGATAAATCAAAAAAAATATTTGACATTTCTTTTTGATTTTTAAAATAAAATTCATTATTTGGGAATCCAAATCTTTTTCCAAAACCATTTCCTATAGGTGTGTTTTTTTTTTCTCTATTTTTTATACATAATAAAATGTCATGTGTATATGAATCATTTTTATTTAAATAAAAATTATTATTTTGTATTATATATTTTACATTATATTTTTTAGAAAATTTTAATAAAATTTTATTTACATAATCTTCTTCTTCTAAATTATGCCTAAGAATTTCTATATAAAAATCTTCTTTAAATAAATTATACCACCATAAGAAAATTTTTTCTGCTTTTTTTTTTCCTTTATTTAATATTGTATATGGGATTTCAGAATTTAAATCTCCACTCAATGCTATAAGATTATTTTTATATTTTTTTATTAATTCTTTTCCTATTCTTGGTATACCTGAATAATATCCATCTATGAAACCATGAGAACATAATTTAGAAAGATTATAATATCCAATTTTATTTTTTGCTATTAAAACTTGATTATAACGTATATCTGGATAATTTTTTGTAAATTTTTTTATTAAATAATTATGTGATATAAAAAATTCACAACCTACAACTCCTTTAATTTTAATATTTTTATTTTTTTTTAATTTATGTATATAATCTAAAAAATAAAAACTTCCCATCATATTTCCATAATCTGTTATTCCAACAGCAGGCATATTAAATTCAATTGCTCTATTAATAAGAGACTTAATAGTTATAGTAGAATATAAAATAGAAAAATGACTATGATTATGTATATGTGAATAATTATTATATATATTATATATATTTTTTTTAATTTTTAATTTTTTTTTAATTATTTTTTTTTCATTTTCTTTTATTTCTTTTATTTTTTTTTCATTTTCATTTTTAATAAAAGAAAAAATATTTTCTATATTTTTATTAATTATTTTATAATATTTTTTTTTAATTTCTTCTTTATAAAAAAGAATTCCAATTTTTATCATCTTAAAAAAACATAAAGAAGTAATTTGTACATCATAAAAAGAATTATGTAATAATAATTTTATTTTTTTATTAAATAATTTTTCATATAATTCAGATAATTTAGGCCATTTAAATCTTTTTCCTTTACCATAAATTTTACAAAAATTACATGATTCAATTTTAGTATCAATAATTTTTTTTAAAAAAAAATTTATTTTTTTTTTTTTATTTTTTATAAATTCAAATTCAATAATTTTAATATCAAAACTAATATTATGTCCAATTATTACATTTGATTTATTTAAATCTTCTTCAAATTTATTAAGAATATATTTAATATTTTTTCCTTTTTTAATAGCAATTTCGTTAGTAATTCCATGTATTTTAATTGACTTAAAAGGAATTTCAAATTTATTATTTGGATTAACTATATAATTTTTAGAATGTATTAAATAAAAAAAAGAATTATAAAGATTCCAAGATAATTGAACTAAACTTGGACAATCATTTTTATTATAATCGTAATGTAATCCTGTTGTTTCTGTATCAATAACAATATACATTATATTATATTTTTTTTTATTATTGATGTATTAAAAATAAAATGTATACTTTCTTTATTAATTTTTTTAATAAGTTCTTTTAATAAATTAAATGACTTTATTTTATAAATAATTAGAGGATCTTTTTGTTCATAAATAGAATTTTGAACTAAATTTTTTAAATCATCCATTTCTTGAATATGATATTTCCAAAATTTATCTATAATAAATATTAAAGTATTTATTTCTAATTTTTTTAAAAAATTATAATTATTATTATTATTATTATTATTATAATTATAATGTATATTAATAATATTTTTTTTATTGGTAAATTTTATTGTTATAGGTATAGATGATATTAAATATTTTTTTTTAATAATATTATATATTTGTGTATTTAATTCTTTATTTTTTTTTTATATAATTTTTTTTAAAAAAAATATTTTTTTTTAATTTTTTTTTTATAATTTTATATATATTTATTTTTATTTTATAAAAATTATATATAAAAATAAATATATATAAAATTTATATATTTATTTATATATTTACTATATAAATAACTATAACTATATATTTATATTATATATATATTATATTATATTATATTATATTATATTATATATATATTTTTTTTATTAATATTTTTTTTTTTTTATTTTCTATTGTAATACAAATTTTTTCATTGTTTTTTTTATATTCTATTTTATAAATAGAATATGGTTTTCTTCTAATTTCGCTTTTTTTAAAATTTACTTTTCCTTTTCTTAATAATTCTTTTATAAAAAATTCTGTATAATATTTTTTTTTATTTTTATTTATTAACATTTTTTTTAAAATAAAAATTTTTTTATTTTTTATATTATTTAATACTCTTTCATTTGGTAAATAATAATTTAAATTATAAAAAAATCTATTTCCAAATAAATAAAAAACTATCATAATTCCAATAAAAATACCTAAAAAAAAATAAAAAAATCTTCTTAAAAAATTACTAAATATATTCATATTAAAATTATCATATTTAAATTAAAATTATTTAAATTAATTTTATTAAATTAAATAAATAAAAAAATAAAAATAATATAATTATAATATAAATTTATTTTATGTTTTTATGTTATTATATACTTCAGAAATAAAAAAAGGAATTTGTATAAAATTAAATAATGATTATTATAAAGTTATATATTTTTTACATGTAAAACCTGGTAAAGGTTCAGCCTTTATAAGAACAAAATTAAAGAGTATAACTAATAATAAAATTATTGAAAAAACATTTTCTTCTGGTCATAAAATAGAAAAAATTAAAATTTTATCTAAATATTTTAAATTTTTATATAAAGAAAATAATTTATTTAATTTTATGAATTTAGAAGATTATAATCAAATTAATGTAGAAAAAAAAAAAATTAATAATTATTATTTTTTAAAAGAAGGAGAAAAAGTAATAATAAAATTTAATATAAAAAAAAATAATGAAATTTTATGTGTAGAAATACCAAAAACTACTATATTAAAAGTTATAGAAACAATTAATGTAAGGAAAATTGATACAATTAATAAATATACAAAAAAAGCAATATTAGAAACAGGTGTTACTATACAAGTACCTTTATTTATTAATAATAATGATTTAATTAAAGTAAATACTGAAAATAAATATTATTTAGAAAGAATTAAAAAAAAATAATATAATTAAAAAAAAATAATTAAATAAAAATATATAAATAAATATATAAAAAAATATTGTATATAAATATATAAAAAAATATTGTTTAAATTAAATAAATAAATAATAAAAATTAATTTATGTTAATAGGTAAAAAAGCACCTTTTTTTAAAGCTACTGCTATAATAAATGGAAATGAGATAATTAAAAATTTTTCTTTACAACAAATTGAGAATAAATATATTTTATTATTTTTTTATCCTAAAGATTTTACTTTTGTTTGTCCAACAGAACTGCTTTCTTTTCAAGAAAAAATTAATGAATTTAAATCTAGAAATGTTTCAATTATAGCTGTATCTACTGATTCTGAATATTCTCATTTAAATTGGTTAAATACACCTATAAAAAATGGAGGAATACAAGGTGTAGAATTTACACTTGTATCTGATATAAATAAAACTATTTCATACAATTACGGTGTATTATCAGGAGAATTTTCTATTTTTCCTAATAATGAAAAAAATAATATTATTGAAGTTAAAGGAGAATTAATACCTTACAGAGCAAATTTTTTAATTGATAAAAGTAGAATTATAAGACATCAATCAATTAATGAATTTTATGTAGGAAGAAATATTAATGAAATTTTAAGAATTATAGATGCTATTCAATATTTTGAAAAAAATGGTGAAGTTTGTCCAGCTAATTGGAAAAAAGGAGAAAAAGGAATTAAACCTAATATAAAAAGTACTATAGAATATTTAAAAAAAAATTTTTAATGCATAAAAAAAAATAAAAATATAAATAAAATATTTTTATTTTTTTTTTAAAAATTTTTACTTTTTAATGAAAAAATTTTATTTTATAAATAAAATTGAATTTGTTATTCATAAATATATTAAAAAAAAATATTTATTAAATAATTTAAAATTAGAAATATTTTATAATATAAATAAAAAAATTAATAGTGATATAACAATTGTTTTATTTCCTTTATTAAAAATAATAAATAAAAAATTAGATATTATAGGAAAAGAAATAGGTAAATATTTAATTTTTAAAAAATTAATTAAAAATTTTAAATTAATAAATGGTTTTTTAAATATTTATTTAGAAGATTTTTATTATATAAATTTATTTAATAATTCTATTTTAGAAGAAAAATTTTGTTTTAAAAAAAAAATTTTTAAAAAAAATAAAAAAAAATTTATTATTATAGAATATTCTTCACCAAATACTAATAAACCATTGCATATAGGACATCTTAGAAATATTATTTTAGGAAATTATATATATCGTTTATATAAATTTATAGGAAAAAAAGTAATACGAACTCAATTAATAAATGATAGAGGAATACATATTTGTAAATCTATGATAGCATGGAAAAAATTTTCTAATTATAAAACACCTAAAAAAACTGGAATTAAAGGAGATCATTTTGTTGGTAATTATTATGTTCTATTTGAAAAATTACTTTCTAAGAATAAAAAAATAATGTCTCTTACAAATAATATGTTATTAAAATGGGAAAAAGGAAATAAAGAAATTTTAAATATTTGGAAAAAAATGAATTATTGGGTATATTCTGGATTTTCAAAAACTTATAAAAAATTAGGAGTTAATTTTGATAAAACAGAATATGAAAGTAAAACATATTTATTAGGAAAAAAAATAGTTAAATTTGGATTATTAAATAATATTTTTTTTAAAAAAAAAGATGGATCAATATGGGTTGATTTAGAAAAATATGGATTAGGAAAAAAATTATTATTAAGATCTAATGGTACATCAGTATATATAACTCAAGATATTGGTACAGCTATAAAAAGATTTAAAAACTCAAATATACAAAAATTTATATATATAGTTGGTAAAGAACAAGAACGTCATTTTAAAATTTTATTTACTATTTTAAAAAAATTAAAATATAAATGGGTAAAAAAATTATTTCATCTATCTTATGGAATGATAAATTCTCCATATGGTAAAATGAAATCTCGTTATGGAAATGTTATTTATGCTGATGATTTAATAAAAGAAATGATAATTTTATCAAAAAAAAGTATAAAAAAAAATTTTTCAAAAAAATATAAAGAAAAATTATCTAAAATTATAGGAATAGGAGCATTAAAATTTTTTATTTTAAAAAATAATACTAAAAATACAATTATTTTTAATCCATTAAAATCAATTGATTTAAAAGGAAAAACATCTTCATATATACAATATACATATGTTAGAATTATTTCTATTAATAGAAAAAATAAATTTTTAAATTATTCTCGTAAAAAAAAATTTTTTTATATTAAAATAAATAAATATGAAAAAAAATTAATTAAATTATTAGAACTTAGACATAATATTATTAATAATTCAATCAAAAATTTTAATCCTTCTATATTAGCAAATTATATATATGATTTGTGTAAAGAATATAATGATTATTACCAAAACATTAAAATTTTATTTGAAAAAGATGAAAAAATAACTTTTTTTAGAATTAGATTATCTTGTTTTATTGGAAAATTAATTAAAAATTTTATGGAAATATTAGGAATTGAAATGCCAATTAAAATGTAATTTTTTATATTTTATATTTAAAATATTTAAAAATATATGTTTTCATTTTTAAAAAAAAAAATAAATAATTTATTAAATAATATAAATAATAATAAAAATAAAGAAAAAAATATTAATTCTTTTATTAAAGAAATTAAAAACATTTTAATTGAATCAGATGTTGATTATGATGTAACTAATTCATTTATAAAAAAAATAAAAAAAAAATTTTTTGATAAAAATAATTTATCAATTAAAAAAACACTTAAGGAAGAATTAATAAAATTAATGGGTTCTACTAAATCAAAATTACATATTAAAAAAAATAGTATTAATATTATTTTAATATTAGGAATGCAAGGAAGTGGAAAAACAACATTTTCTGCAAAATTATCTTTGTATCTAAAAAATAAAAAAAAAAACCCATTATTACTTTCTTTAGATATTAAAAGGCCAGCTGGATTAGAACAATTAAAAATATTAAGTAAAAAAATTAATATTCCATTTTTTGATTTTAAAAAAGAAGAAAAAATTAATTGTGTATTTAATAATGCTATAAAAGAAGCAATAGAAAAAAAATATAATGTAATTATAATAGATACTTATAATAATTTTTGCAATGATCTTTTTGTTAAAGAAGAATTTAAACCAATATTAAAAAAAATAAAAAATGAAAATATTTTATTTACTATTGATTCAATGATAGGACAAGATTCTATAAATATTATTAAATCATTTAATGATATTTTACCTTTTTTTAGTGGATTAGTTTTAACAAAAATTGATAGTGATACAAGAGGTGGTGTAGCTTTAAGTATTTGTAGTATTTTAAAAAAACCTATTAAATTTATTAGTTTTGGTGAAGATTTAAATAGTATTGATATTTTTTATCCAGAAAGAATGGTAAATAGAATTTTAGGAATGGGAGATGTAGATTCATTATATGAAAATATACAAAAAAATTTTAATAAAAAAGAAAAAGAATATACAAAAAAAAAAATATTAAATAATAATTTTACTTTTCAAGATTTTTTATTTTTTATACAAAAAATAAAAGAAATGGGAGGTTTAAATATATTACTAAATATGCTACCAATACAGGGTATTGATACTGATATGACAGAAAAACAATTAAAAAAAATTGAATCTATTATTTTCTCTATGACACCATATGAAAGAAAATATCCTAAAAGTATAATATATGAAATTAATAGAAAAATTAGAATTTCAAAAGGTTCTGGTACATCAATAAAAGATGTAGATTTATTATGTAATAATTATTTAAAATTTAAAAAAATATTTAAAAACATAAATATGTTTAAAAATATAAGTAATTTTTTTTAATATATTTTAAAATTTTTTTTAATTTATTATATATATTATGATATATATTAAATTTCCTAATGGAAAAAAAAAATTATATAAAAAAGGTATTACAATTATAAAAATTATAAAAGATATAAAAAAAGATATAAAATATTTTTATAAAAATCCAATTTTATATGTTAGTATAAATGGTGTTCAAGTAGAATTATATAAAAAAATTTATGAAAATGTAGAAAATATAAATTTTTATACTTGGAAAGATGAATTAGGAAAAAAAGCTTTTTGGCATTCTTCTTCTCATTTATTAGCACAATCAATTTTATTTTTTTACCCTAATGTAAAAATTAGCATTGGACCATCTACTAAATATGGTTTTTATTATGATATAGATTTTTTAGATAAAAAATTTATTAAAAAAGATTTTGAAAAAATTGAAAAAAAGATTATAGAAATTGCAAATAAAGAATATGATTTTTTTGTTTATGAAGTATCTAAAGAAAAAGCTATTGAAAAATTTAAAAATAATATTTATAAAAAAGAATTAATAGAAAATATTATTAAAAAAAATTCCAAAATTACATTTTGTACTCATGGAGATTTTACTGATTTATGTAAAGGAGGACATATTAATAATACTAAATTTATTAAATTTGTAAAAATATTAAATGTTTCTAAATCTTATTGGAAAGGAGAAAAAAAAAATAAACAATTAACTAGAATTAGTGCTATTTCATTTCCTAATAAAATAGAAATGAAAAATTATTTTTTTAAAATAAAAGAACTTAAAAAAAGAAATCATAAAAAAATAGGAAAAAATTTAGGATTATTTACTTTTTCTACATCTGTTGGAAAAGGATTACCTATATGGTTACCAAACGGAACTATATTATATAATAAATTAAAAAATATTTTAATTAAAATACAAGAAAAAAAAAATTATAGAAGGGTTATAACACCACATATTGGTAAAAAAAAACTTTATGAACAATCAGGACATTGGACAAAATATTCAGAAAATAATTTTAAACCAATTTTTACACCAGAAGAAAAAGAAAGTTTTTTATTAAAACCAATGAATTGTCCTCATCATTGTGAAATATATCGTTTTTATAAATTTTCTTATAAAGATTTACCTATTAAATATTATGAATTTGGGACAGTTTATAGATATGAAAAAAGTGGAGAAATAAATGGATTAATTAGATCTAGATCATTTACACAAGATGATGCACATATTTTTTGTAGAGAAGATCAAATATTATCTGAATTTAAAGATATAATAAATTTAATTATAAAAATTTTTAAATTATTTTCATTTAAAAAATATGAACTTAGAATTTCATTAAGAGATAAAAAAAAATTAAAAAATTATATTGGTACAGAAGAAATATGGAAAAAATCAGAAGAATGTATTATAAATGCAGTAAAAAATATAAATATACCTATAAAATTTAAATATGGAGAAGCAGCCTTTTATGGGCCTAAATTAGATTTTATTATTGAAGATATATTTAATAGAAAATGGCAGATGGGAACTATTCAAATTGATTATAATCTTCCTAATCGTTTTAATTTAAATTATTTAGGTAAAGATAATAAATTTCATAAACCTGTTTTAATACATAGAGCTTTATTTGGATCTTTAGAAAGATTTATAGCTTTATTGTTAGAACATAATAATGGATTACCTATTTATTTACAAAAATATTTAGTATGTATTTTACCTATTAAAAAAAAATATTTGTTATATTCAAAAAGAATTTTAAATTTACTTATTAATAAAAAAATTGTTTCTTATATAGATGAAAAAGAAGATCATATAAATAATAAGATAAAAAAATATGAAAAAAAGAAAATACCTTTTATTATTGTTATTGGAGAAAAAGAAGAAAATAATAATACTGTTTCTGTAAGACAACAAAAAAAAGGTTATATAGGAACATTTTTAATATATGATTTTATTAATTTTATAAAAAAAGAATTAGAAATTTTTAAAAACTTTGATTAAAAAAAATAAAAAAAGAAAGTATAAAAAAAATTTAAGAAAAAGAAAATTTTTTTATACATATAATAAAAAAAAAAGAATAAATAAAATAAACAAAAATAAAATAAATAACGAAATTACTTCTAAAGAAGTTAGATTAGTTGGAAATAATATTAGACCTGGAATTTATAATATTAATGAAGCTTTAATTATGGCTAAAAAACTTTATTTAGATTTAATAGAAATTAATTCTAATTTAAAACCTCCTATATGTAAAATATTTGATTATAATAAATTTTTATATGAAAAAAAAAAAAAAATAAAAAAAATTAAATATAAAAAAATTATAATTAAGGAAATTAGATTAGGACCACAAACAGGAGTAAATGATTTAAAATTTAAACTAAAAATAGCTAAAAAATTTTTAGAAAATTTTAAAGCAAAAGTAAAATTTTCTCTTTTTTTTAAAGGAAGAACGATTATTTATAAAGAACAAGGAAAAAAATTACTTTTTAAATGTGCTGATTATTTAAAAAAAATTGGAATTATAGAAAAAATGACTAAAATTGAAGGAAAAAAAATGTTTATGTTAATTTCTCCAAAAAAAAATAAAAATATTAATAAAATAAATAATAAAAATATTAATAATAAAAATATTAATAATAAAAATATTAATAATAAAAATAAAAAATAAATAAAATGCCAAAACTAAAAAGAAAATCTGGATCTAAAAAAAGATTTAAAAAAACTTCTACTGGAAAAATAAAAAGAAAACATGCTTTTAAAAGACATATTTTAACAAAAAAATCTTCTAAAAAAAAAAGAAAATTATCTAAATTTTCTAATGTTAGTTCTTCAAATAAAAAAAATATAAAAAAACAAATTTTATAATTTTATGCCAAGATCAGTTAATTCTGTTTCTTCTAAAAAAAGAAGAAAAAAAATTATTAAAATGGCTAAAGGCTATTATGGAGCAAGAAGTAAAGTATATACTGTAGCAAAAAATGCAGTAGAAAGATCATTAATATATTCTTATATTGGTAGAAAACAAAAAAAAAGAAATTTTAGATCTTTATGGATACAAAGAATTAATGCTAGATGTAGAATGTATAATTTATCTTATTCTAAATTTATAGCAAAACTTCGTATAAAAAATATTATAATTAATAGAAAATTTTTATCAGATTTATCTATAAATTATCCAGATTATTTTAATGAAATTATAAATATGATAAAATAATAAATAAATATTATTATATTTATTGTTATTATTATTTAT
Source organism: Candidatus Shikimatogenerans silvanidophilus (assembly GCF_018200315.1). Lineage (GTDB taxonomy): Bacteria > Bacteroidota > Bacteroidia > Flavobacteriales > Blattabacteriaceae > Shikimatogenerans_A > Shikimatogenerans_A silvanidophilus. The sequence continues at coordinate 57,944 of NZ_JADFUB010000001.1, read as the reverse complement.
TTAATTAAAATTTTTATTAATTAATATATTATTAATTAAAATATTAATTAAATAGTATTAATTAATAAAATAATTAATGTTAAAATTCATAAAATAAATAAAAAATACTATGTATATTTATATTTTATTTATTATTATATTTTATTTTAATTTAGTATATTTTATATAGTATTTATTATTTATTTTATTATAGGATATTCCCATTTATTTATTTTTTTTATATTATTTTTAATTTCTTTTTTTTCTTTTTTAGATAAAAAATCTATAAATAAAATACCATTTATATGATCATATTCATGTTGTATAACTCTTGCTAAAATTCCTTTAAAATTTTTAATATTTTTTTTCCAATTTTCATCATAAAATTCTAATAAAATTTTAGATTTTCTATAAATATTTTTATTATTAATACCAGGAAAACTTAAACACCCTTCTTTATATTCTTTTTTTTTACCATATTCTTTAATAATTTTTGAATTAATAAAAATTTTTTTTTTTTTAAATAAATCAATAATAAATAAATTAATATTTATTCCTATTTGAGAAGAAGCTAATCCAATTCCATTAGCATTATACATTGTTTCAAACATATTATTAATTAATTTTTTTAAATTATAACCTATTTTTACATTTTCACTTTTTTTTCTTAAAGTATAATTATTATAAATTAATATTGGCAATATCATATTTTTATTTTATTTTTTATATTTATTTATATATAAGTCTATATAAGATTGTAATATAATTTCAGCACTAATTTTATGAATTAATTCTTTATTTCTATTTTTTTTTTTTAAATTACTATTATTAATATAATATAATGCTATTTTTGATGTTAATATTTCATTAATTCTTTTTATTATAATATTAGGATTTTTTTTTTTAATATCTATAATAAATTTTTTTATGTAATATTCAATAAAACATTTTTTATTTTTAAAATTTATTGGTAATCCAATTATAATTTTATTAATTTTATTTTTTTTTATATATTTATTAATAAAATCAAATAATTTTATAGTTAAAATAGATTTAAATCCAAATGGTAAATAATGATTTTTATCTATAACTGCTAAACCAGTATATTTTAAACCATAATCTATTCCTAAAATATTTTCCATAATTTAAAATTTTAAAATAAATTCGTTTTTAAAAATAAAAAAAAAAATTACATAATGATTAATTTTAAAAATCATATTAAAAAAAATATATTTTATATAATTAGGGATTCTGCTAAATATTTAAAAATAAAATGCTTTGTTATTGGTGGATATGTTAGAAATTTTATAATTAAAAATTATTATAATATAATTATTGAAGAAGAAAAAGAAGATATAGATATATTGGTTCTAGGAGATGAACTTAAAATAGCAAAAAAAGTAGCAGAAAAAATAAAATTTAAAAAAAAAATTATAATTTATAAAAATTATAAAACAATATTATTATCATATAAAAATAAAAAAATAGAATTTGTTTCTGCAAGAAAAGAATCTTATAACTATAATAGTAGAAATCCTATTGTAAAAAATGGTAATTTTAAAGATGATCAAAATAGAAGAGATTTTACTATTAATTCTTTATCAATTAGTTTAAATGAAAATAATTATGGTAAATTAATAGATCCATTTAATGGTATAGAAGATATAAAAAAAAAAATAATTAGAACTCCATTAGATCCAAATATTACTTATTCAGATGATCCTCTTAGAATGATAAGAGCAATAAGATTTTCATCACAATTTAATTTTTATATAGAAAAAAATTCTTTTTTTTCTATAATAAATAATAAAAATAGAATTTCAATAGTTCCTATAGAAAGAATTATGGAAGAATTTAAAAAAATAATACTTTCTAAGTATCCATCAATTGGAATAAAATTACTTTTTAAATCAAAATTATTATATAAATTTTTACCAGAAGTATATAATTTATCTGGAATAGAAGAAATACATGGAAAAAAACATAAAGATAACTTTTTACATACTTTAGAAGTTTTAGAAAATATTAGTAAACGTACTTCTTCTCTTTGGTTAAGATTAGCAGCTTTATTGCATGATATAGGAAAAACTGTTACTAAAAAATATCATCATAAATACGGATGGACTTTTTATTCTCATGAATATATAGGATCAAAAATGATTCCAAAAATATTTAAACGTTTAAAATTACCATTAGGAGAAAAAATGAAATATGTTAAAAAAATTATTAAATATAGTTCTAGACCAATTTCGTTAATAAAAGAAAATATAACTGATTCAGCTATAAGAAGATTTTTGTTGGAAATAGGTGATAATTTAGAAGATTTAATATTATTATGTAAATCAGATATAACTACAAAAAATTTAGAAAAACAAAAAAAATATTCAAAAAATTTTGATTTAGTTTTAGAAAAAATTAAAAAAATTAAAAAAAAAGATAAAATAAGAAATTGGAAATCTCCTATATCTGGATATCAGATAATGGATATTTTTAATATTACACCATGTAAAAAAATAGGAATAATAAAAAGTAAAATTAAAGAAGCAATTATTAATGGAATTATTGAAAATGAAAAAAAAGATATTTTATTTTTTTTAGAAAAAATAGGTAATAAATTAGGATTAATAATAAATAAGTCTAAATATAATAATTTTTTTTATGAAAAAAAATAATTGTAATAAATTTTTTTTAAAATTTAAAAAAGAAAAAAAAAAAAAAATTATTTTATTTTCTCATAAAAATCCTGATGGAGATTCAATAGGATCATGTTTAGGAATGTTACTTTTTTTAAAAAAATTAAATCATTTTGTTACTATAATTTCTCCAAATTATTATCCAACATTATTATTAAATTGGTTACCTAATATAGAAAAAATACATTTTTTTAATAAAAAAAAAAATAATTGGTTAATTGATAAAATTAATAAATCAGATTATATATTTTTTATTGATTTTAATAATACTTATATGTTATCTCCAATTATTTATAATAAATTTTTTTTACAAACAAAAGCTAAATTTATTTTAATAGATCATCATGAATTACATACATGTAATTTAAAATTTGATTTTATTTTTTATGAAAAATGTTCATCAACTACTATTTTAGTTTATAATTTTATTAAAAAAATGAATAAATTATCTCTAATTGATAAAAATATAGCAACTTGTATTTATACAGGAATTATTACAGATACTGGTTTTTTTAAATTTTCTATTAATTGTAAAACACATTTTATTACATATAAATTATTAAAAAAAGGAATTAACGTAAATTATATTAATTATATTAATAATAAATTATATAATAATTATTCTATAGAAATAATGAATTTTTTTATAAAAACATTAAAAAATATTTTTTTTTTAGAAAAATTTCATACTTCTTATATAGTTGTAAAATATAATGATTATAAAAAATATTTTTATTATTTGGATAGTATTATTAATTATGGATTAAAAATAAAAAATATAATTTTTACAGTAATGTTTATTGAAACTAATAAAAATAATATTAAAATTTCTTTTAGATCAAAAGGTAATTTTAATGTAGCAAAATTTTCTAAAAAACACTTTTTAGGTGGTGGACATAAAAATTCATCTGGTGGAATTTATAAAGATTCATTAAAAAATACAATTAAATACTTTATTAAAGTATTAAAAAAATATTATAAATCATTAATAAAAAATTATAAAAAAATACTTTAAAAAATAAAAGTTAAAAAAGTTTTTATTAAATTTATATATAATAATAAAATTTAAACTTTAAACTTATAATATAATAAAATTATATTATTTACACTTACTTTATAATCATTTAATAATATATCATTTATCATTATAATCAATATATCATTATCATAATGAAATTAATAAAAATAAAAAAAATTATACAAATAATTGAAAAAGAATTTCCTTTATGTTATTCAGAAGATTTTGATAATGTTGGTTTATTAATTGGATCTTATGAAAATATAGTAAACGGAATTTTAATAACTTTAGATATTACAAATAAAGTCATAGAAGAATCTATTTATAAAAATTGTAATTTAATAATTACATTTCATCCTATTTTATTTAAAAAAATAAATAAAATTATTTATGAAAATAATAAAATTATATTTGATTGTATAAAGAATGATATATCAATTTATTGTATACATACAAATTTAGAAAATTATAAAAATTTAACAAATAAATTTATTTTTAATAAATTAAAATTAATTAATAAAAAAATTCTTATACCAAAAAAAAAAATTTTTAAAAAAATGGTAACATATGTTCCTAATGATTACTTAGAAAAAATAAGATATAAATTATTTGAAGCAGGAGCAGGTAAAATAGGTAATTATAAAGAATGTAGTTTTACTTTTAAAGGTATTTATTCATTTAAAAAAAAATATAAATTAAATTTTAAAAAAGAAACTTGTATTAATGTTATTTTTTATAGTCATTTAGAAGAAAAAATAAAAAAAACTCTTTTAAAATATCATCCATATACAGAAGTATCATATGAAATTTTTAATTTAGAAAATAATGTAAATATTGGAAATGGACTTATTGGATATTTAGAAAAACCAATTAAAGATATAATTTTCTTAGATTTTTTAAAAAAAAAACTTTCTTTGAAAATAATAAGACATTCTAAAATTTTAAATAAAAAAATTATAAAAATATCTTTATTATGTGGATCAGGAAAATTTGCCATTAATATAGCTAAAAAAAAAAAATCTGATGTATTTATTTCATCTGATTTTAAATATCATGATTTTTTTATTAAAGATATTTTAATTATTGATATAGGACATTACGAATCAGAAAATTATATAAAAAAAAATTTATTTATTTTTTTAAATAAAAAATTAAATTTTTATAAAAAAAAAATACACATATCTGAAATAAATACTAATCCAATTTTTTATTTTTAAATTTAAAATGTAAAATAAATATTTATATATATAAAATAAAATTTATTTATATAAAATAAAATTATATAATTAATAAAATAAAAATATTATAAATTATGGAAAATAAATTAAAAATTATTTATATATTACAAATTTTAGATTCTTATTTGGATAATATTACATATATAAAAAAAAAATTTAAAAAAAAAATTCTAAAAATAGAAGAAGACTTTAAAAATATAAAAAAAAATAAAGAAGAAGTTAATAATGAAATTTTAGATTTGAAAAAAAAAAAATCTTTTAAAAAAAATAAAATACAAGAAACAGAAAATTTAATAAAAAAATATAAAAAAAATGAAAAAAAAGATTTTTTTATAAAAAAAGAAATAGACTATCAATATTTAGAAATAGAATTATTAAAAAAAAAAATTAATAATATAAAAGAAAAAAATAATAAAAAAAAAGAAGAATATAAAAAAATTGAAAAAAATTTATTAATAAAAAAAATTTTTTTAAAAAATAAAAAAAAAGAAAAAAAAAAAATAAAAAAAATAAATAAAATAAAAAAAAAAAAAAAAAAAAATTTAAATAATAATAAAATAAAAAAAATAAAAAAAAAAAATAAAAATTAATTAATTTAAAATAAAAAAATAATAAAAAAAAAAAAAAAAAAAAAAAAAAAAAAAAAAAAAAAAAAAAAAAAAAAAAAAAAAAAAAAAAAAAAAAAAAAAAAAATAAAAAAAAAAAAAAAAAAAAAAAAAAAAAAAAAAAAAAAAATTAAAAAAAATTTATTAATAAAAAAAATTTTTTTAAAAAATAAAAAAAAAGAAATAAATAATATTATAAAAATTAATAAAATAAAAAAAGAAAAAATAAAAAATTTATATAATAATTATATACAAAATATAAATAAAATAGATAAAAATTTATTAAATTTATATAAAAATATTAGAAAAAATATTAAAGATGGAATAGCTGTAACAACAATATATAAAAAATCATCTATAGGATCCTATTTATTTATTCCTAAACAATTACGTTGGGAATTATATAAAAGAAAAAAAATAATTTTAGATGAACATAGTGGACGAATTTTAATTGATAATGAATTGGCAGATAAAATAGAAAAAAAAGTTAAAAAAGAAATTTCTAAAATAGAAAAAGAAATTATTAATAAAACATAAAAAAAAATAAAAATATTAATTAAATAATTCCAGAACCTATCAATTCTTTATATTTATTATACCAAACAACAAACTGTCCATTAGTTACAGATTTTTGCATTTTTTCAAATTCAATAAATATTCCATTATAAATATTGTATAAATATGCATTTTGTAATTTTTGTCTATAACGTATTCTACATTTTATTTTCATTGTTTTATTATTTTTTATTAAATCATTTCTTAACCAAGAAATTCTTTTTTTTTTTAAAAAAATAACTTTTTTATATAATCCAGGATGATATTTTCCCATTCCAACATATACATTATTTTCTAATATATTAGTATTAATAACAAATAATGGTTTTTTATAACCACCTATTTTTAACCCTTTTCTTTGACCTATAGTAAAAGAAAAAGCACCATTATGATATCCAATTACTTCTCCATATTCTTTTTTATAAACTATTTTTTTAGACAAAAAATATAATAATTTAATTTTAGATGTAATAAATGATATATTTTTTTTATATATATCATAAATAATAGAATTTTTAGAAATTTTAATAATTTTTCCTTTTTTTTCTTTTATTTTTTTTTTTAAAAAAAAAGGTAATTTTATTTTTCCAATAAAACAAATTCCTTGAGAATCTTTTTTATCGTAATTAATTAATCCATAATCAAAAGCTATTTTTCTTACTTTTTTTTTATTTAATTCTCCTAAAGGAAAAATAATTTTACTTAATTGATATTGATTTAATTTACAAAGAAAATAAGATTGATCTTTTTTTTCATCTTTTCCACAAAATAAAGAATAAATTTTTTTTTTATTTTTTTTAATTTTTTTAATTTTAGCATAATGACCTGTAGCTATTTTATTTGCTCCTAAATAAAAAGCTTTTTTTAAAAGATAATCAAATTTTATCTTTTCATTACAAATAACATCAGGATTAGGAGTTCTACCAATTGAATATTCATTATATATATATTTTAAAACATATTCTTTATATTGTTTACTTAAATCAATTATATAAAATGGAATTCCAATTTTTTCTGAAATTATCATCGCATCTATACTATCTCTATTCCAATTACAATAACCGAAATTTTTATTAAAAATTTTAATAAAAATTCCAATAACGTTATACCCCATTTTTTTTAATAATAATGCAGATACACTTGAATCAACACCACCAGATAATGCTACTACTATATTTTTTTTCATTAATGAAAAATTTTATTTATGAAAACATTTCTTTTATTTTATCAAAAAATGATTTTTCTTTATAATTTGGTTTTGGAATAAAATTTTCATCATTTTTCATTTTTTTAAAAAATTCTCTTTGTTCTTTATTTATAATTTTTGGTGTCCAAATATTAACATGAATAAAAAAATCACCATATCCGTATCCTTCAATATTTGGTAATCCTTTTTTTTTTAATCTAAGAGTTTTTCCTGATTGTGTTCCTGGTTCAATATAAATTTTTGCTTTACCATTAATTATAGGAATCTCTTTAATAGATCCTAATACTGCTTCAGAAAAAGAAATATAAAGTTCATAATGAATGTTTATTCCTTCTCTATGGAATATTTTATGTGGTATTTCTTCTAATAAAACTAATAAATCTCCAGACTGTCCATTTCCAAATGGAGCCTCATTTCCTTTTCCTGTAACTTTTAATTGCATACCCTCAGTTAATCCAGGTGGTATTTTAATTTTTAATAATTCTTTTTGTTTTTTTAATCCATAACTATTTACTCCATAATTATTATTATTTTCTATAAATTTTCCAGTACCATTACAATAATAACAATTTTTAGTTGTTTGAACTCTTCCTAAAATTGTATTTGATATTTTTGTAATTTTTCCAGTTCCTTTACATCTATTACAATTTTTAAAAAAAACACCTTTTGCTACTTTCATTCTAGTTACTTGAACTTTTTTTTCTGTTCCATAAGCTATTTCTTCAATAGTTAATTTTATTTTTATTCTAAGATTTTCTCCTTTATATATTTTTTTTGAAGAACTGAATCCAAAATTATAAGAAAAATTTTCTACAAAAGAATCACTAAAAATATCACCAAAATTAGTAAATATATCTTCCATTTTAATACCACCAGAATTATCACTACTACCTCCACCTCCATATCCACCTCCAAAGGAATGGCCATATAGATCATATTTATTTCTTTTTTCTGTATTACTTAAAACATCATATGCTTCTGCAGCTTCTTTAAATTTTTCTTCTGCTTCTTTTTTATTATTAGGATTTTTATCTGGATGATATTTTATAGCTAATTTTCTATAAGCTCTTTTAATTTCTTCATAAGAAGCATTTTTATTAACTCCTAAAATATCATAATAATCTCTTTTTTTCATAAGTAACTTATTTAACAATAAATTTTTATTTAATTTAACACTAAATTTTTATTTACCACCAATAACAACTTTAGCATGTCTTATTACTTTATTTTTTAAAAAATATCCTGATTCTATTACATCTACAATTTTTCCTATTAAATTTTTAGAATTAGATTTTATTTGTGTTATAGATTCATGTAAATCAGTATTAAAATTATCTCCTACTTTTATAGACATTTTTTTTACTCCATATTTTTTTAAAATATTTTCAAATTTTTCTTTAATAAGAATAATACCTTTAATTTTATTAATTTCTTCATTTCCTCTATTAAAATCATCTAATATAGATAATAATTGAATTATAATATTTTTATTAGAAAATTCTATAATTTCTAATCGTTCTTTTTGTATACGTTTTTTATAATTTTCAAAATCTGCAAATAATCTAATAAATTTGTCTTTTTCTTTAATTAATTTATTATTTAAATTTTTTTTTTCTAAAATTAATTTTTCTTTTTTTAAAATTAATTTATAAATTAATTTTTTAATTAATTTAATATTTAATTTTTTATTTAATTTTTCATAATTTTTTAATTCTTCATTTATATCATCATATATTTTATAAATTTTTTTATTATCTTTAGATTTATTTATATCATCAGATTTAGATTTATTTATATCAGATTTTTTTATATCATCAGATTTAGATTTATTTATATCAGATTTTTTTATATCATCAGATTTAGATTTATCATCAGATATTTTATCATATTTAATTTTATTATTATTTTTATTATTTTCCATAAATATTAAATAATCAATTTATTGTTTTACATATTATTTTACATAAATATTTATAAAATATAATAATATTTATAAAATTTATAAATTAATATACATATACAACATATACATAACATATACATACATTACATATATAACATAAATAATATAAAAATATTAATACATATTATACATATTATAATACATAACATATATTATGTTATGCTATGATATTATATTATATTATTATAAATGTAATTATATTATGATAAATGTAAATGTATGTATAATAAAATGTAATATATAAATTATAAATATTAAAATATAAAATAAAATATAATAAAATTTAATATTTTATTATAATTTTATTTTTATATTATAATTTTATAATTTTATATTATAATAATAAAATAAATATTATAATAAAATATTAATTTTATAAAATAAAATTATTTATTTTATATTATAAATATAAACAATTTCTTTACCATTTATATTTGAAAAAAATTTTTTTTTTACAATAAAAAATTTTTTTTCAAATTCAATAAAAAATTTTGAATATGTTTTTTTTTTATTAATTTTTCCAGTATTAGTAAAAATAAATTTTGGAACAAAATATATTTCCCTTGGTTTAAAAATTTTATATTTATAGTTAAATAAATCATTATTAACTTTAATAGAAAAAAATGATTTACTTTCAATAAATAAAGTAACAATATTTCCAAATATTTTATCTTTTTTTCCAATAATAAAATATTTAATATTTATAATAAAATTAGATAATAATTTTTCTAAAATTTCTGGATAAATTTTAATTCCTCCACTATTAATAATATTATCAAATCTACCAATGTATTCTAGATATATTTCTTTTTTTTTTTTAATAATATTTACTATATCTCTTGTTTTTACTTTTATATTTATATAAGGTAAAAATATATTAAGACATTTTTTTTTATCTGTATTTAATATAATATTTTTATATAAAACTTTATAATATTTATGTTTTTTTATATCTCTAATAGCAATATGACTTAATGTTTCAGTCATACCATAAGACAAATAACATTTTGTTTTTGTTAAATTATTTAATTTATTTATTAAATAATCAGACATAGATCCTCCTCCTATTAATAAAATTTTTATTTTTTCATTTATATATGATATACTATTATATGCTTGAAAAGGTGTAAATGAAGAAAAATCAAATTTTATATTATTATATTTAATATTAAATAAAGGATTTGAATTAGGTTTAATACAATAAACTTTCCATTTAAAAATAATAGATCTAACTAATAACATAATTGCAGCAATATAATCCATAGGAAGGCATAATAATATTTTAGAAAATTTTTTTAATCTAAAAAATTTATTTGATATAATAGAACTATTAATCATGTATTTTTTTTTAAAAAAAATTTTTTTTCTTTTATTAGTACCAGAACTTTTAATTGTTATTTTTTCTTGTCTTTTATCAAACCATTTTTCTAAAAAAATAATAATTTTTTTTTCATATAAATTATTATAATAATATTTTTTATTAATAATATCATAATAAATATCATTAATATAATTAAAAGCATCTATCATTTCATAAACTGTTTGTGGTCTAAAAGCATTATATACTTTTTTTCTATTTATTGTAATTTTATATATATCATTTTTTGTTTTTTCAAATAAAATATCTTTATATTTTTTATAAAATTAATATTTAAAAATTTTAAAAATTAAAAATTAAAATTGTAAATATATTAAGTATATTATAAACACAATAATATAAAGACAAAGAAGAAGAATAATTATTAATAATTGATAACATAAATAATAAAGAAAATAAATATTTATTAAATTCGTTTTTTTTATTATTATAAAAATTATTTTTATTAAATTTATTTAATAAAAAAGAAGAAATAATATAAATTAAAGTTAATAAACTTATATGATTACCATATAATGGAATTGAAAAATTAAAATTATATATAGAATCATAATAAGATAAATCATTAATCCAAAGAAATTTTTTTTTTCTTAAATTTATTAAATTATTAAATAAATTAAATAATGAAGAAAAAATTACTATTTGAAATATTATTATAATCAAACTTGTAAATGGATTAATACCAAATTTTTTATAATTTTTTATTATTTCTTTTTGTTTTTCTATAATAGAATTAAAATTTTTTTTTTCAATTTTTTTATTAATTAAATTAATTATTTTATTTAATTTATATTGTTTATAATTTATAGGTAATAAAATTATTTTAACAATAATAGTAATTATTATAATTATTATTCCATAATTAATTTTTTTTTTTTCTAATAACAAAAAAATTTTTAAAAAAAAATAAATATTTATCCATTTAATAAATCCCCATCCTAATTGAATAATTTTTTCTAAATTTTCATTATAAAAATTAAAAATTTTATAATCTATAGGACCAAAATATAATTTTATATTAAATTCATTATTAATTGGTAAATAAAATTTTGTAATAAAAAGTTTTATTTTATTTATTGCCTTTTTTATAATAGTTATATTATTATTTTTTTCTGTAAATAAAAAAATAGAAGAAAAAAATTTTTGTTTATAAGCAATCCATAATATATTATTTATATTTTTTTTTTTTTTTTTTAAAAAAAATATTTTATTATTCTTATTATAACATAAATTAGTATATTTTTTTTCATCAAATTTTTCTAATGGTAAAATAAACTGTTTAATAAATAAATAAAATTTATTATTTTTAATATTAATATTTTTTGGTTTATGTATTTTTATTGAAAAATCTATATAATATTTTTTATTATAATATTTTTTATTAGGTATTTTATAAATAATTTCTAAGAAAAAATTTTTAGAAAATGAATGTTTAAAAATTATAAATATATTATTTAATTTTTTTTTAATTTTTTTAAAAAAAAATAATTTTTTAGTATCTATATATTTTTTTTTACCATTTTCATAATATTCATATTTAAATTTAGTATTTATTAATAAATTATCTTTAATTATTTTTATTTTTTTATTATTATTATAATTTTTTAAAATAACTTTTTTTATTGTTCCACCTATTTTAGAAAATATTATTTTTAAATAATCATTTTCTAATTTTAAATAATTATTTTTAAAATAATTTTTTTTATTTTTTTTATTTTTTTTGTAAAAAAATGAAATAAAAATTTTTTTTTTATAATTATTTTTTTCAAATTTTTTTTCAAATTCAAAATTTGAATAAATATTTGAATAAATAAAAAAAAATAAAATAATAAAAAATAAAAAAATTATTTTTTTTTTTTTTATTATTTTTTATTAATTTTTTTAATTATTTTTTATTAATTATTTTTTATTTTAATAATATTAAATATTTATTTTTTCAAAAGTATCTAGTAAAATTAATTTTTTTTTATTTTTTTTAAAATTTTTTTTTACTAAATGATTATCTATACTTATACTTGGAAAAGTATTATAATGAACTCCTAAAATTTTATTACATTTTACATAGTCAGATGCTATTATAGCATCTTTAAAATCCATTGTAAAAACTCCTCCTAAAGGAAAAATTGCTAAATTTATTGGATTTTTTACTAAAAAAGGTATTAATTTCATTTCTAAATTTAAAGATGTATCACCAGAAAAATAAATAATTTTTTTATTTTTTTTAATTAAAAAACCTCCAGGATTTCCACCTGAACTACCATCTTCAAATGTACTAGAATGACATGCCCAAACATATTTTATTTTAAAACAATCTATCTTTAAAAAAGAACCATAATTTATAGGAATAGTTTTTAAACCTTTTTTTGAATAAAAATTAGTAATTTCATAATTACTAATTATTATAGAATTCATTTTTTTTGCAATTAATTCAACATCACATACATGATCATAATGAGCATGTGAAATTAATATAAATTTTAAATTTAAAGAAAATAAATGATTTAAAATATATTTTTTTTTATATTTTAATATATTAGGATTCTTTGTAATAAAAGGATCAAATAATAAATATAAATTATCTATTTTTAAAGAAAAAGTAGAATGAGAATAAAAAATAATATTCATATTAAATTTAAAAATTTATTAAATTAAGTAAAAAAAATCTACTATTCCAACTAAAATAGAATATAAAAATGTTATTAAAATAATTTTTTTTAATTCATAATTATAATTAACATTTTTTTTATTAATATTTTTAATATGTAAAAAAATAGGAATAATTAAAAAAATAAATAAAAATTGTAAAATTCCTTTATAATTTATTATAAAATAAATAATTGTTAAAAAAAATGGAAAAATTAATAAAAATGAATGATAAATTTTTGCTTTTTTTATTCCTATTATAACAGGAATTGTATTTTTTTTTTTTTCTTTATCTATTTTTAAATCTCTTAAATTATTTAAATTTAAAACAGATATATTTAATAATCCAAGTGAAGAAGATAATAGTAACATATCTTTTGATAACAGATAATAAGTATAAACAAAAAATGATGCATTTACAGATATAATTCCAAAAAATATAAAAACAAACAAATCTCCTAAACCTAAATATCCATAAGGATTTTTTCCTATAGTATATCTTATAGCTGAGTATAAAGAAATAAAAATTAATAATATAAAACAAAAAAATAAAAGAATACATATAAATTTATTATAATAATATAAATTATAAAAAGATAAATAATATACTATAAAACCAGAAATAAAAAAAAATATAGATAAAAAATATATTATTAATTTAATATTTTTTCTATAAAATTTATTATTTAATAATTCTCTTTTATCCTCTCTATATTGATCTATTAAATTTTTAAAATCTCCATAATCATTAGATATATTAGCTAATATTTGTATAGATAATGATGTTATACATAACCAAAAAAAAATTTTTATATTAAAAAAACCTAAAGATAAAGATAATAGAGTTCCTAAAAAAACTCCAGATAAAGATAATAATAAAGTATGTAAACGAATAATTTTAGTAATTAAAAAAATTTTTTTTATTATTATATTTTTAATATTATTAACTTTTTTTATTATTATATTTTTCATTTTTTTTTATTATTTAGATAATTATTTATATATATTTTTTATATAATTATTTATATATATTTATTATATATTATTATTATTATTATTATATTATTATTTTTAATTAATTTTTAATATTTTTAATATTTTTAATTAATTTTTAATTAATTAATTATTATTTTTAATTAATATTTTTAAATAATTTATATTTAAATAATTTATAATAAATATTTTTAAATATTTAAATATTTTTCATTTATTTAATTTATAAAAATATTTATAAAAATTTTTTAAATTTTTTAAAATTAGGTTTTCTTTTTTCAAGAAAAGCTTTTTTACCTTCTTTAGATTCTTCTGTTAAATAAAATAGTAAAGTAGCATCACCTGCTAGTTGCATAATACCATGTTGTCCATCTAATTCAGCATTTAAACATCTTTTTATAAATCTTAAAGCCATTGGACTTTTTTTAGAAATTATTTCACACCACTTTAAAACTTCTTTTTCTAAAAAAATTTTAGGAACAACTTTATTAATTAAACCAATTTTTAAAGCTTCTTTTGCTGAATATTTTTTACAAAGAAACCAAAATTCTCTAGTTTTTTTTTGACCTATATTTCTTGCAAGATATGAAGAACCAAATCCACCATCAAATGAACCAACGTTAGGTCCATTTTGACCAAATATAGAATTTTCTGAAGCAATTGTTAAATCACATACATTTTGTAAAACATTTCCTCCACCAATAGCATATCCATTTACCATTGCTATTACAACTTTTGGTATTTCTCTTATTTTTTTATATAAATTTAAAATATTTAAATGTGGTATTCCTTTTTCATCTAAATAACCACCACTACCTCTAAATTTTTGATCTCCACCACTACAAAATGATTTATCTCCACTTCCTGTAATAATTATTACATTAACATTTGTATAATTTTCACAATAATTAAAAGCATCTATCATTTCATAAACTGTTTGTGGTCTAAAAGCATTATATACTTTTTTTCTATTTATTGTAATTTTATATATATCATTTTTTGTTTTTTCAAATAAAATATCTTTATATTTTTTAATTTTTATCCATTTCATTTTTTTAAATTTTAATTAATTAATATTACTAAAAATAATTTTTTTTTTATATTTTTTATCTATTTTTATAGAATCTATAATGTTTAATTTCATTATAAAAAAAATAGATTTTTTTACATCTTTTAAAATTTTTTTATATAAATAAATTTTTTTAATTTTTTTTAAAAAATTATTAAAACCACTTTGTTTAATACCCATTAAATCTCCATATCCTCTTATTTTTAAATCTTTTTTAGATATTTTTAAACCATCATTATTTTTACACAAAATTTTAATTCTTTTTTTTTCTTTTAAAGACATATTGTTTTTTGTTAATAAAAAACAATAATTTTTATTATTATTTCTACCTACTCTTCCTCTTAATTGATGTAGTTGAGATAAACCAAATTTTTCTGCGTTATGAATAACAATAATAGAAGCATTATTATTATCTATTCCAAGTTCAACTATAGTTGTTGATAATAAAATTTGAATTTTACCTTTTAAAAATTTAAGTATATTTTTTTTTTTTTCAATATAATTCATTCCTCCATGTAAAATATCTATTTTATATTTTTTTTTATTAAAAAATGAAAAAATATTTTTATAAGCATTTTCAATATTTTCATATTTTTTATTATTATTTTTTACTAATGGATAAATAAAATAAACTTGTTCTTTTTTAAGATCAATTATTTTTTGTACAAATTTATATACTTTAATTTTTTTATCTTCATAAAAATGAATTGTATTTATTTTTTTTCTATTATTTGGTAAATCATTTAATATAGATAATTTTGTTTGTTTTTTATATAAAGATAAATGAAGAGATCTAGGAATTAAAGTAGCAGACATAGTTAAAATATGTGGTGGTTTTTTATTTTTACACCAAAATTTTGATTTTTGTATTACACCAAAACGATGTTGTTCATCAATAATAACTAAACCTAATTTTTTAAATTTTACTGAATTATTTATTATACTATGTGTACCTATAATTATATTAATTATTCCATTATTTATTTTTTTTAAAATTTCTTTTTTATAATTTATTTTATTAGTTAATAAAACAATATTTATTCCAATTTTATTTAACATTTTTTTAAAAAAAAAATAATGTTGTACTGCTAATATTTCTGTAGGAACCATTAAACATGATTGAAAATTATTATCTAAAGCTAATAACATAGACATAACTGCAATAATTGTTTTTCCACTTCCTACATCTCCTTGTAAAATTCGATTCATTTGTAATTTTTTATTTAAATCAATTCTTATTTCTTTAAATACTTTTTTTTGTGATTCAGTTAAATTGAATGGTAATAAATTTTTATAAAAATTTTTAAAATAATAACCAATTTTTTTAAAAGGATAATTATTATATATTTTTTTTTTTCTTATTATATATATTAATGTATAAAAAAACAACTTTTCAAAAGTTAATCTATATTGTGATTTTTGTAAATCTTCTATAGAAGATGGAAAATGAATTTTATTTAAAGATTCTTCTTTATTTAGAATTTTAAATTTTTTTATTATAAATAAAGGTAAATTTTCTTTTATTTTATTTTTTAATATTTTTATTATATTTTTAATTATTTTAATAATAAAATCATTATCTATTCCATATTTTTTAATTTTATTTTTTAATGAATATTCTGGATATAATTTAAAAATATTATAATTATTATTTTTTTTAATTTCTTTTTTAATTAATGGATGTATAATTTGAAATCTATTATTAATAAATTTTATTTTACCTATAATAATAATATTTTTATTAATAATATTTTTTACAAAAAAAAACTTTTTAAACCATATTAAAAAAATATAATCTGAAGATGTATTATCAAAAAAATATGCTAATAATATTTTTTTTTCTTTTTTATTAAAAATTTTTAATTTTTTAATAATACCTTTTATTTTAATAGTTATATTATTAAAATTATTAAAATATTTATTTTTATTATATATTTTATATAAATCAGAAATTTTTTTTTTAGTATATATATAATTTTTAGGATAAAAATATAGTATATCTTTATATTTTTTTATATTAAGATATTTTTTAATAATTTTTATCTTATCTTTATCTTGTCTTAATGGTAAAGACTCAATTGGAGTGTCTAACAAAATTAATTAAATTTAATGTTTAAATAAATATTTATAAATTTAAAATCAAAAAATAATAAAATGTTTTTTAATATTAATTACTTTTTATTTTTTATATTATTTAATATATTTTATTTTTTAGTAACTTATAATATTTATAAAAAAATTGGAGTAAAACCTTGTAAATCAATAATTCCTATTTATAATATTATAATTATTTTTAAAAAAAATAATAAACCAATTTTTTTAACATTTTTTTTTTTTATTCCAGGATTATTTGTAATAATGTATTTTATTCTTATTTATAGTATATCTAAATTATTTTTTAATAAAAAATATATTTTATTAACATTATTTACTTTAGGAGGTTATTTATATTATATTAATTTTAATAAAAAAAAATTAAAAGATTTAAAATTAATTAAAAAATCAAAAAATAAATTATATAATTACTTTTATATTATATTAATTTCTATATTTATTCAACTATATTTTATTCAATTTTTTTTTATACCAACTAGTTCAATGGAAAATACAATAATGGTTGGTGATTTTATTATTGTTAATAAATTTATTTATGGATTAAGAATACCTATTACTACAATACAATTACCTTTTTTTTTTAAAAAAATTCCTATAATAGGAATACCATCTTATTTAAATAATTTTAATATTCCTTATTTAAGAATTAAATATAAAAAAATAAAAATAAATGATTTAGTTACTTTTAATAAACCTTTAAATATATATGATAATAAAAAAATAATAAATTTTTTAAATAATAAAAAAAATATTTCTATAGATAAAAGAGACAATTACATTAAAAGATGTGTTGCTATTCCTGGAGATATAATAAATATAAAAAAAGGATTATTATATATTAACAATAAATTAGAAAAATATAATAATTTTAAAAAAAGAAAATATTTATATTATATATATTCTAATTTTAATTTTAATTTATCATATTACTTAAAAAAATTTAATAAAAAATTTTTTAAAGTAAAAAAAAATTTTTATTATTGTTTTTTAAATGAAAAAGAAAAAATAAAAATAATTAATAATAATATAAAAATTAAAAGAGTTATTAACAATAATAATAATAATAATAAAGATAATTATAAAAAAATTAAAATTCCTAAAAAAGGAGATATTATATTAATAAATAATAAAAATTGGTTTTTATATAAAAATATATTACTTTTTGAAAAAAATTTTCTTTCTTTTAAAGAATTAAAAAAAATAAATTATTTTATAAAATATAAAAAAAAATTTTTCTATTTAGTAAAAAGTAATTATTATTTTTTTATTGGAGATAATTGGAATAAATCTTTTGATTCTAGATTTTTTGGATTAATATCAGAAATTTATATTGTAGGTAAACCAATTATTGTTATAATGAATATTAATTTTTATAAAATATTTAAAAATTTAAATTTTTTTAATATAATTAAATTTAATAGATTTTTTAAGATTTTATATTAAATGAGATTTTTTTTAGATATTTCTTATAATGGTAATATTTATTATGGATGGCAAATACAAAAAAATAATTTATCTATTGAACAAATTTTAGAAGAAAAAATATCAATTTTATTAAAAAAAAAAATTAATATTATTGGAGCTGGAAGAACAGATAAAGGAGTTCATGCTATTCAAATGATTGCACATTTTGATTTTAATAAAGAAATTGAAAATGAAATAATAGAAAAATTAAACAATTTTTTACCAGAAAATATAAAAGTTAATAAAATATTTAGAGTAAAAGATAATATACATGCTAGATTTAATGCTATAAATAGAACATATAAATATTATATATATACTAAAAAAAATTTATTTTTTAAAAATATATTTTGGGATATTACAAGTTTTAGTAAAAAAAAAATTAATTTTAGTTATTTAAAAAAATTAGAATTTTTTTTATATAAACAAAAAAATTTTGAATTTTTTTGTAAAAAAAAAAAAAAAATAAAAAATTATATATGTAATATATATTATGTTAATTGGACAAAGAAAAAAAATTTTTTAATTTTTACTATTAGAGCAAATAGATTTATAAGATGTATGGTTAGATTTTTAGTTGGTACAATGATTAATGTTGGAATAGAAAAAATATCTTTAGAAACTTTTTATAATTATTTTTTAAATAAAAATAATAATAATAATTATAATAATAAAAAATTTCTTGCTCCTCCATTTGGTTTATTTTTATATAAAATAAATTATCCAAAAAATATTTTATATAATAATAAATTATAAAATAATTAACTTTTACATACATATTTTACATACATACATATATATATATACATATACATACATACATAATACATACATACATAAAAAAAAATAATTAATAATAATTAATAATAATTAATAATTATTAATAATTATTAATAATTATTAATAATTAATAAATTAAAATTAAAAAATTAATAAAATTAAATTTTTATTTTCCTATACAAAATTTAGAAAAAATATTTTTTAATATTTCATCAGATGAAATATTTTCACCTGTTATATTTTTAATATAAGAAATAGAATTTTTTAAATCTATAGATATTAATTCTAAAAATTTGTTTTTTTTTATTAAATTTTTATTAATTTTATTTAAAATAAATAATGTTTTTTTTAAAATATTAAAATGTCTATGATGAAATAATACTATATTATTATTTTTTTTTAAAAAAGAAGGAATATTAATAATATTAATTAACATTTTTTTTAATAAAAAAATATTTTTATTACATTTATAGGATATAGAAATATAATTTTCAAAATTATATTTATTTTTAATATTACATATATCTGATTTATTTCCTAATAAAATAATTTTTTTTTTAGGATATTTTTTTTTAAAATAAAAAATATCATTTTTTATTTTTTTTTCATTAAATTTAGAAGAATCAAATACATATATAATAATTTGAGATTCTTTAATAACATCATATGTTTTTTTAATTCCTATTTTTTCTATTTTATTATTTGTTTTTCTTATACCAGCAGTATCAAATAAAATATACATAATATCATTAATTATTATACTTTTTTCAATTACATCTCTTGTAGTTCCTTTTTCATTAGAAACAATAGATTTATTTTCATTTATAATAGAATTAAATAATGTAGATTTTCCTACATTAGTATCTCCTATAAATACAACTTTTATACCATTTTTTATAATATTACCTATATTAAAAGAATCAATTATAATTTTTAATTTATATATAATATTATCTAATATTTTTTTTAATTTAATAAAACTAATATTTTCATTTTCAGAGTGATCTAAATTAAATTCAATTAAAGATAAAAAATTAATTAATTTTAATTGAATTTTTTTTATTTTTTTAGAAAAATTACCATTCATATAATTAATGGCTAATTTATGTTCTTTTTTTGTTTTAGAAGAAATTATATCAGCAATAGATTCTGCTTGAGATAAGTCTTTTTTTCCATTTATAAAAGAACGAAATGTAAATTCTCCTGGATTTGCAATTCTAGATCCATTTTCAATACATAATTTTAATATTTTATTTTGCAAATAAATAGATCCGTGAAAATAAATTTCTATTACATCTTCTCCAGTATAAGAATTTGGTTTTTTAAAAAAAGCAATAACAACTTCATCTAAAATATCTTTTTTATCATATATATAACCTACTTGTAAAAAATGAGATTTATATATTATTTTTTTTTTATTTTTTTTTTTAAAAATTTTTTCAATAATTTTCTTTGATTTTTTTCCAGAAATTTTAATAATTGATATAGCTCCAATACCATATGGGGTAGATATTGCTGCTATTGTTTCTTCATTATTAATCATTTTTTTTATTATTAATTAATTATTAATTATTTTTTTTTATTTATTTTTCATTTGAGGAAAAAATAAAACATCTTGTATAGATTTTTGATTTGTTAATAACATAATTAATCTATCTATACCAAAACCTATTCCAGCAGTTGGAGGCATACCAATTTTTAAAGAATTAATAAAATCATAATCAATCAATTCTTCTTCATTAATATTTTTTTTATTTTGTTTTTTAAATCTATTTAATTGATCAATAGGATCATTTAATTCAGAATATGCATTAGCTATTTCTTTTCCATTAATAATTAATTCAAAACGTTCAGTAATATTTGTATTTTTTCTATGTCTTTTACTAAGTGGATTCATTTCTACTGGATGATCAATTATAAAAGTAGGTTGTATATAATATTTAGAACAATATTTATCAAATATATCATCAATAATTTTACCTTTATTATAATTTAAAATTGTAATATTTAATTTTTTACATATTTCTATTAAAGAAATTTTATTAATATTTTCTATGTCAAATCCTGTATATTTTTTAATAGATTCATAAATAGATATTTTAGGATAAGGTTTTTTAAAACTAATTTTTTTATTAAAATAATTAAATTTAATATTTTTTTTTTCCTTTAAACAAATATATTCTAATAAATTTTCTGTAAAATCCATCATCCAATAATAGTCTTTATAAGAAACATATAATTCTAAAATAGTAAATTCTGGATTATGTATTCTATCCATTCCTTCATTTCTAAAATCTTTAGCAAATTCATATACTCCTTTAAAACCACCTACAATTAATTTTTTTAAATATAATTCGTTAGAAGTTCTTAAATATAATGGAATATTAAGTGAATTATGATAAGTTTTGAAAGGTTTAGCTATAGCTCCACCTGGAATGTTCTGTAATATAGGAGTTTCTACTTCTAAATATTCCTTTTTGTTTAAAAAATTTCTAATATAATTAATAATATTAGTTCTACTAATAAAAACATTTTTTACATTTTTATTAACAATTAAATCAATATATCTCATTCTATATCTTTGTTCAGTATCAGAAAATACATCATGGGAAATTCCATATTTATCTAATTTTACATTAGGTATAGGTTTTAAAGATTTAGAAAGTAAAGTAAAATTTTCAGCATTTATTGTAATTTTTTTTGTTTTTGTTTTAAATAAAAAACCTTTTATTCCAATAAAATCACCAATATCTATTAATTTTTTTAAAACAATATTATATTTTTTATCATCTATATAATTTTTATTTATATAAATTTGTATTATATCACTATAATCTTCTATTTCTAAAAAAGAAGCTTTTCCCATAATTCTAATACTCATTATTCTTCCTGCTATAGAAACATTTTTTTTTTTTTTATAATTATTTAATATTTTTTTTATAGAAGAAGAAATATAATATTTTTCTGAAGGATATGGATTAATTCCAATTTTTTTTAATTTTTTTAATTTTTCTATTCTTATTTTTTCTTGTTGTGAATCTTTTTTGGAATTCATAATTATAAAAATTAATAAAATTATATTTTAATTAAATAATTTTTTTATTTTAATGTAGTTGTAATAGAAGCAATTTTTTCATCTTTTTTTAAAGTTAATAATTTTACTCCTTGAGTTGATCTTCCTATTAAACAAATATTATTTATTGGTATTCTAATAACTATTCCAGATTTTTTAATAATTATTAAATCCTGATCATTTGTTACATTTTTTATATATAATAAATTACCTGTTTTATCATTAATTTTTATAGTTTGTACTCCTATTCTATTTCTATTAGTTATCCTATAATGTTTTATAGAAGTTTTTTTTCCATAACCATTTTCAGAAACAACTAAAATATTTTCAATATTTTCATTTTTTATACAAATTATTCCAATAACAAAATCTTCTTTTTTTAAATAAATACTTTTTATACCATAAGAATTTCTTTTTGTTAATTTAATTGAAGACTCTAAAATACGTAAAGCTTTTCCTTTATTTGTACCAATAATAATTTGTTTTTTACCATTTGTAATAATAGCATCAAGTAAAACATCATTTTTTTTTATAATAATGGCTTTTATA
The DNA here is from genome assembly GCF_018200315.1 of Candidatus Shikimatogenerans silvanidophilus. Taxonomy (GTDB): domain Bacteria; phylum Bacteroidota; class Bacteroidia; order Flavobacteriales; family Blattabacteriaceae; genus Shikimatogenerans_A; species Shikimatogenerans_A silvanidophilus. Next base: position 34,622 of record NZ_JADFUB010000001.1, on the reverse strand, counting down.
CCATTTTTTCTAGGTTTAGAATATTCTTTTAATAATGTTCTTTTAATTTTACCTTTTTTTGTAATAAATACAATAAAATGATTATTTATATAATTAATATCTTTAATGTTTTTTAATAAAACATATGTTTTAATTTTATCATTTTCATTTATATTAATTAAATTTTGTATAGATCTACCTTTAGATTTTTTTGATCCAATTGGAATATAAAAAACTTTAAGCCAAAAACATTTTCCTTTTTCAGTAAAAAAAATAATATATTGATGAGTTTCTGCTACTAAAATTTTTTCAATATAATCTTCTTCTCTTATAATTACTCCTTTTTTTCCAACTCCACCTCTCATTTGTATTTTATATTCTGATAAATCAGTTCTTTTAATATATCCAATATTAGATATAGTTAAAACAACTTGTTTATTTTCAATAAAATCTTCTTCTTCTAAATCATAATTTATATATTCAATTTTTGTTTTTCTTTCATCTCCATATCTTTCTTTAATTTCTATTAATTCTTTCTTAATTATATCCATTCTAATATTTTCGTTTTTTAAAATATTTTCTAATTTTTTAATTTTTTCTTTTGAATATTTAAACTCTTTTTCAATTTTTTTTATTTCTAATGATGTTAATTTATGTAATTTAATTTCTAAAATAGATTTTGCTTGTATATTAGTAATTTTTAATTTATTTATTAAATCGTTACAAGCATTTTTAAAATTATTAGATTTTCTTATTAATTTAATTACTAAATCAATTTGTGATAAAGAAATTCTTATACCATATAAAATATGTATTTTCTTATTTAATTTTTCTAATTCATATTTAGTTCTTTTAATTATTATATTATGTCTGAAATTAACAAAATTATAAATAATTTCTTTTAAATTTAATTTAGTTGGAATACCATTTACTAATGCAATATTGTTTATATTAAAAGAAGTTTGTAATTTAGTATATTTATAAAGATTATTTAATACTACTTTATAAATAGTTTCTTTTTTAAGTATGTAAACAATTCTTAAACCTTGTCTTCCAGATTCATCTTTTATATCAGTAATTCCTTCTATTTTTTTTTCTTTAATTAAATTTTTTGTATTATATATTAACTCTTCTTTATTTACTTGATAAGGTAATTCATCTACAACAATACATTTTTTATTATTAATTTTTTCTTGATGTATTTTAGAACGTATTATAATTTTTCCTTTACCACTATAAAATGATTTAATAATTTCTTTATTACCATAAATAATTCCTCCTGTTGGAAAATCTGGTCCTTTAATATATGACATCAATTCATCTATACTTATAGAATTATTATCTATATATGCACATATAGCATCTATAGACTCTTTTAAATTATGAGGAGCTATATTAGTAGCCATTCCTACAGCTATACCAGAAGAACCATTAATTAAAAGATTTGGAATTTTAGTAGGTAAAATAATTGGTTCTAATAAACTATTATCAAAATTTAATTTCATTTCTACAGTATTTTTTTCAATATCTAATAAAATTTCTTCTGATATATTTTTTAAACGAATTTCTGTATATCTCATAGCAGCTGGAGAATCATTATCAATAGAACCAAAATTACCTTGTCCATCTATTAATGGATATCTCATAGACCAATTTTGAGCCATTCTAACAATAGAATCATAAACTGAATTATCTCCATGTGGATGATATTTTCCTAATACTTCTCCAACAATTCTAGCAGATTTTTTATATTGTTTATTTGAAAATAATCCTATTTTATACATACTATATAAAATTCTTCTATGAACTGGTTTTAATCCATCTCTAATATCTGGTAATGCTCTAGATATAATAACAGACATAGAATAATCTATATAAGATGATTTTAATTCTTCTTCTATGTTAATTGGAATTATATTTTCTTTTTTTTCAAAAATTTCTTCTTGTATTTTTTCTTTCATTTTTTTTCTTTCATTATTAATTAATTATTTTTATTTCATTTAATTAATTTTTTATTAATTTTTTATTAATTTTTTTTAAACTTTCTTCTATTATATTATTTTTTATTTCTTTATTATAAATACATTTACCTATTTTATTTAATAATGAAAAATAAATTTTTCCATTTTTATTTTTTTTATCATAAATTAACATAGATAAAATTTCATTTTTTTTTTTGTAAATATTTTTTTTAATATTTATTTCTGGTACTTTTAAAAAAGTATTACATATATCATTATATTCTTTTTTAGAAAGATCTAACATTTTATAAGATATCCATGATTCACACATCATACCAATAAATATAGATTCTCCATGAGTTAATGGATTATTTTCTTTTATAAAGCATGTTTCTATAGAATGCCCTATAGTATGACCAAAATTTAATATTTTTCTTAAATTTTTTTCTAAAGGATCTTTTTCAAAGATTTTTTTTTTTATATAAATAGATTTTTTTATAATATTAATTAATTCTTCATTAATTAATTCTTCTTTTTTTTTGTTAAGATTTAATTTTAAATAACACCAAAAATTATAATCAAATATTAATCCATGTTTATATATTTCAGATATTCCAGAATAAAATTCTTTTTTAGGAATAGTTTCTAAATAAGAAATATCTATTAAAATAAATTTTGGATTATTAAATATACCAATTTCATTTTTAATATTATAGAAATCTATTCCATTTTTTCCACCTATAGAAGCATCACACATAGATAATAAAGTTGTAGGTATATTAATAAAATCAATACCTCTTTTAAATAAAGATGCAATAAATCCACCTATATCTGTTATAACTCCACCTCCAAAATTAATTATTAAACTATTTCTATCTCCTTTATTTTCAATTATTTTTTTCCAAATATAAATACAAGTATATATATTTTTTTCAATTTCTCCAGGTTTTATTACAATTAAATTAGAATTTTTTAATAATGGTGCATTATTAAACAATTTTAATAAACAATGTTTTTTAACATTTTTATCAGTTAAAATAAATATTTTAGAATATTTAAATAAAATAGAATTTAATTTATTATAAGATTTTTTATTAAAAAAAATCATAAATTTTTAATAATTTTTTATTAGTTTTTATTAGATAATATAAGATAATATATTATTTTTTTATTTATTTTATTTATTATATAATTTGTTTTATTAATTATATTAAATAATTTATTAATTATATTAATTTTTTAATTATAAAAAAAATTTTTTTAATATTATAAATTTTTTTTATATATTTATAATAATTAAAATTTAAAAAAGATGTTTAAAAATACAAAAATTGCTTTTAAATATAAGTCCGATTGGCAATTAAAAAAATCAAAATTAATTTTTAAGTTTATTTCTAATTTATTTTTTTCTAAATTTTTAATTCCAACAATAGGATTTTTAGTTAGGAAAAAAATTCCAATTATTACTTTTTTAGTAAAAAAGACAGTATTTGAACAATTTTGTGGAGGAGAAAATAAAAAAGAATGCATTAAAGTTATAGAAAAAATCCATTCATATGGAGTTTATAGTGTTTTAGATTATTCTGTAGAAGGGAAATCTAATGAAGAAGATTTTGATAAAATTTATAAAGAAACTTTAGAAAATATTTATTTTGCAGAAAAAAAAAAATCTATTCCTTTCATTGTTTTTAAACCAACAGGTATAGGAAATGTTAAAATTTATGAAAAAATTAGTAATAAAAATGATTTAAATGAAGAAGAACAAAATAGTTGGGAAAAAATAAAAAATCGTTTTGAAGGACTTTGTAAAAAATCATGTGAAAAAAAAGTTTTTGTATTAATTGATGCAGAAGAAAGTTGGATTCAACCTGCTATAGATGATTTAGCAGAAAAAATGATGAAAAAATATAACAAAGAAAAATGTTATATATATAATACATTACAAATGTATAGATGGGGAAGGTTAGAATATTTAAAAAAATCTCATATTAAATCTTTAAAAGAAAATTATTTTATTGGATATAAAATAGTTAGAGGTGCGTATATGGAAAAAGAAAGAGAACGTTCTATTATAAATAATTATATAGATCCTATTCAAAATAATAAAGAATATACAGATAAAGATTTTAATGATGCTATATCATATATAATAAATAATATTAATAAAAAAATATCTATTTTTATAGGAACTCATAATGAAAAAAGTTGTGAATTAGCAGTTAATATTATTAAAAAAAATAATATTGATAATAATAATAAAAATATTTGGTTTGGACAATTATATGGAATGAGTGATAATATTAGTTTTATATTAAGTAAAAATGGATATAATGTTGCAAAATATCTACCGTATGGACCTATACAAGAAACTGTACCTTATTTAATTAGAAGATCTGAAGAAAATTCTTCTATATCTGGACAAACTAATAGAGAATATTCTTTAATTACAAAAGAAATAAATAGAAGAAATAAATATAATAAAAATAAATAACATAGAAATATATATATAAAAAAAAAATAAAAATAAATATATAAAAAATTAATAATAATAAAAATAAAATAATAATATAATAAAAAAAATATTATTTTATTTTTTTTATTTTTAATTTATTATATAATAAATAATATTTAATATTATTTAATATTATTTAATATTATTTAATATTATTTAATATTTATTTTTTTTATTTTTTATTTTATTTTTTAATAATTTTAATAATATTTAATATTTATTTAATATTATTAATTATATAAAATAAATTATATATATATGTAATGTATTATTTATTATATTTATATTATATTTATAAAATTATATTTATAAAATAATAGAATAAATTCATAATAATATAATAAATTCATTAAAATATTCATTTAAAATAAATTCATTTAAATTAATTTAAATTAATTTAATTAAAATAAAAAAAGCATTAAATATAAAAAAATATTTAATGCTTTTTTTTATTTATAATAATTTTTTTTTAATAATTATTTTATATTTTACATCATACCTCCCATTCCACCTCCACCTGGCATTTGTGGCATAGATGGTTCTTCTTTTTTTATTTCTGTTATAACGCATTCAGTAGTTAATAACATACCTGCTACTGAACCTGCATTTTCTAAAGCAACTCTTGTTACTTTTGTTGGATCTATAATTCCTTCTGATATCATACTTTTATATTGTCCTTCTTTTGCATCGTATCCAAAATCTTCTCTTGATTCTAAAATTTTTGCAGTAATAACAGAACCTTCTTCTCCTGCATTAGAAACGATTTGTCTTAAAGGTTCTTCTAATGACCTTCTTATTATTTGTATTCCAGTATCTTGATCAATATTTTCTCCTTTTAAATTATCTAAAGATTGAGCAGCTCTAACTAAAGCAACACCTCCACCAGCAACTATTCCTTCTTCTACTGCTGCTCTAGTAGCATTTAACGCATCATTTACTCTATCTTTTTTTTCTTTCATTTCTACTTCTGAAGCTGCTCCAACATATAAAACAGCTACACCTCCAGCTAATTTAGCTAAACGTTCTTGTAATTTTTCTTTATCATAATCAGAAGTAGTTGTTTCAATTTGATTTTTTATTTCGTTAATTCTATTTTTTATTTTATCTATACTTCCATAACCATCAACAATAGTAGTATTATCTTTATCAATAGTTACTCTTTCCGCTCTTCCTAACATTTCTATTTTAGCATCTTCTATTTTTTGTCCTGTTTCTTCAGAAATTAAAGTTCCACCAGTAAGAATAGCTATATCTTCTAACATATCTTTTCTTCTATCTCCGAATCCAGGAGCTTTTACAGCAGCAACTTTTAATGAACCTCTAATTTTATTAACTACTAAAGTAGCTAAAGCTTCTCCTTCTACTTCTTCTGATATAATTAATAATGGTTTTCCAGATTGTGCTACAGGTTCTAATATTGGAAGTAAATCTTTCATAGATGATATTTTTTTATCATATAATAATATATATGGATCATCAAATTCTGTTATCATTTTTTCTGTATTAGTAACAAAATAAGGTGATTGATATCCTCTATCAAATTGCATTCCTTCTACTACATCTACTGTAGTTTCCATACTTTTAGCCTCTTCTACTGTAATAACTCCTTCTTTTCCTACTTTTTCAAAAGCTTTTGCAATAAGATCTCCTATAGAAGGGTCATTATTTGCAGAAATTGATGCTACTTGTTTTATTTTTTCTTTACTTCCTCCAACTTCTTTAGATTGTTTTTTTAAATCAAAAACAACTGCTTCTACAGCTTTATCTATTCCTCTTTTTAAATCCATTGGATTAGCTCCAGCAGCAACATTTCGTAGTCCTTCTCGTACTATAGCTTGTGCTAATACAGTCGCAGTTGTTGTTCCATCTCCAGCTACATCATTTGTTTTTGATGCTACTTCTTTAACCATTTGAGCACCTAAATTTTCTATAGGATCTTCTAATTCTATTTCTTTTGCTACTGATACACCATCTTTTGTTACATGTGGTGAACCAAAAGATTTTTGTAAAACAACATTTCTTCCTCTAGGACCTAAAGTAACTTTTACAGCATTAGCTAAAGCATCAACTCCTTTTTTTAATTTATCTCTAGCGTCTAAATCAAATGTTATATTTTTTGACATATTATAAAAAAATTTAAATATTAAATAATAATTGCAATAATATCAGATTCTCTCATAATTAAATACTCTTTATTTTCCCATATTAACTCTGTTCCAGAATATTTTCCATATAAAACTTCTTGTCCAACTTTAACACACATACAATTATCTTTTTTTCCTGGACCAACAGCTATAATTTTTCCTCTTTGTGGTTTTTCTTTTGCTGTATCTGGAATAATAATTCCAGATGATGTTTTTTCTTCAGCAGGAGAAGGTTCTATTAATACCCTATCTGCTAAAGGTTTAATTTTTATTTCTGTCATATTTTATCTTTAATTATTTTAAATTATATTTTAATGTATATTTTAAATATATAGTACTAAAAATATGCCAAACATATAAAATAATTAAAAATGTCTTAATAATAAAAAAAATAATGACAGTTTGTCATAATTATTTTATATTATTAAAATGATTTATTACTAAATGTAAAATGTAATTTATATTATAAAAAATTATATATAAATTATAATTAATAATTAAAATTTTAATAAAATTTTAATTAGAATTATAATATATTTTATATAAAAAAAAATTAAAAAAAATAATAAGTATAAATAAAATTATATAAGAAATCCAAATAATTTTTTCTATTAAATTATTATTATAAAAATTAAAATCTTTATATTGTTCAAATAAATTAAAATCTTTTCTTGGATTAATTATTAAAATAGAAGTAATTATTGTAAAAGATAAAATAAAAAATAATATAAAAAATAAAAATAATAATAGTTTATACATAATATTATAATCCATATTGTTTAATTTTTCTATATAAAGTTCTTTCAGATATTCCTAATTTTTTTGCTGCTATTTTTCTTTTTCCGTTACTTTTTTTTAATGCTTTTTTTATAATTTCTAACTCATGTTTTTGTAAAACAAAATTTTCATTTTCGTTATATAAAATTTTTTTCTTATTTTCTAATAAATTATTTTTTTTAATTAAATTTTTTTTTTCTATTAAATTATTTTGTTCTATTGTTATTTTATCTTCTAATTTAATTTTATTTTCTAAATTAAAATTAATATTATCACCAAAAATATTATTTATTAATTTATAATTATTTTTTATAAAATCATTTTTATTATTATTTTGTTGTTGTATAATTTTTAAAATTAATCGTTTTAAATTATTTATATTTTCTTTAATAAATAAAATTTGATAAATTAAATCTCTTTCAATTAAATCTCTTTCATTAGTGAAATTAAAATTATTATTTTTTTTATAATTATTATTAATATCATTATTATTATTATTATTATTAATATTATTATTATTATTAATAATTAAAGATTTAATTTTTTCTGGTAAATATTCTTTTACTTTTTTCAATGAAATTTTTCTTTTTTTTTCAAAAATTGAAATTTGTTCTGAAAAATTTTTTAATTGTCTAATATTTCCTGGCCAATAATAGTTTATAATATATTCTTTTGCATCTTCTTGTAATCTTACATTAGGAATTTTATATTTTTCTGAAAAATTATTAGAAAAAAATTTAAATAAAATATATATATCTTCTTTTCTTTTTCTTAATGGAGGTATATTTATTTGAACAGTATTTAATCTATAATATAAATCTTCTCTAAATTTTTTTTTTTTTATAAAATCAATTATATCAATATTAGTTGCAGAAATAATTCTTACATCTGTTTTTTTAATTTCAGATGATCCAACTCTAATAAATTCTCCTGTTTCTAAAATACGAAGTAATTTACTTTGAGTATATATAGGAATTTCTCCTACTTCATCTAAAAAAATAGTTCCTTTATTTGCTACTTCAAAATATCCTTTTCTATAATTAAATGCACCAGTAAAAGATCCTTTTTCATGTCCAAATAATTCACTATCAATAGTACCTTCAGGAATTGATCCACAATTAATAGATATATAAGGTTTATGTTTCCTATATGAAAGAAAATGAATTATTTTAGGAAAAAATTCTTTACCTACTCCACTTTCTCCTATAATTATAACAGATATATCTGTTTTTGAAATTTGTATTGCTTTTTCTATTGATCTATTTAATAAATAATTATTACCAATAATTCTGAATTTTTTCTTTATATTTTTAATATCATTATCATATTGATTCATAAATTATATTATTTTTCCAATTAAATTAGAATAATTACCATATTTTATTAATACTTTTACTAAATCTCCATATACTATGTTTTTTACTTTTTTAAAATAAACCATGGTATTTTTGCTATTTCTTCCATAAAAATATTCATTATTTTTTTTTGATATTCCTTCAATTAAAACTTCTTGTATTGTACCAATTTGTTGTTTAATTCTAAAAAAAGAATGTTTTTTTTGTAAAAAAATAATTTCTTGTAATCTTCTTTTTTTTATTTTTTTATTAACATCATCTTTATATTTTTTACTAGCAATAGTTCCTTGTCTAGGTGAATAATAAAACATGTATCCATAATTATATTTTACATAATTCATTAAATTTAACGTATCAATGTGATCTTCTTCTGTTTCACCACAAAAACCAGAAATAATATCATGTGATATTGAACAATCTGGAATATATTGTCTTATTTTATTTATTAAATATATATATTCTTCTCTAGAATATTTTCTATTCATTTTTTTTAAAATTTTATTACTTCCTGATTGTACTGGTAAATGAATATGATTACAAATATTTTTATATTTTTTCATTATTTTTAATATTTTTTCAGAAAAATCATGAGGATTTGAAGTAGTAAATCTAATTCTAATAGGAATAGATTTAGCTATTAATTCTATTAGATTAGAAAAGTCTACAGTTTTTACTTTTTTTATATTTTTATAATTTTTTTTTAAACCTCCACCATACCAAAAATATGAATCAACATTTTGTCCTAATAATGTAATTTCTTTAAAACCTTTATTATATAAAATTTTACATTCTTCTAAAATAATTTTTGGTGATCTACTTATTTCTCTTCCTCTTGTAAAAGGAACAACGCAAAAAGTACACATATTATCACATCCTTGCATAATACTAACAAAAGAAGTAATATTATTTCCAAAAATTCTATCAGAATTAATATTATTTTGTATATCTTGTTCTAATATAATATTAGTAAAATTTCTAATATTTATATCTAATTTAGAAAATATAATATTTATAATAGATTTATAATCTTTTGGACTAATTACAATATCAAATAATTTTTTTTCTTTTAAAAAAAAATTATTTTTTATTCTTTCAGACATACAACCTAATATACAAATTATCATATTAGGATTTTTATTTTTTCTTATTAAATTTAAATATTTTAATCTATTAAATATTTTTATTTCAGCTTTTTCTCTTATAGAACAAGTATTAATAAAAAAAATATCACATTTATATATATCTTTTGTTAAGCATAATCCACTTTTTAATAAAAGAGATGCTATTGCATCACTTTCATATATATTCATTTGACATCCATAAGTTTCTATATAAAAATAATTTTTTTTAAAAAAAACATTATTAATATTATTCATGTATTTTATTTTAAATAAACGTATTAAAATAAAAATAAAAAAAAATATCTATTAAATAAAATAGGGCCATTTATTTTCACATTATTTAAAATTTGATACCTTTGCTACATTTCTGTTCTGGAGGATTTTCAATTTAAATAATTGAAAATTGGCCCTATTTATTTTATTAATTATTAAAAATTTTAATAATTAAGTATAATTATTAATAATTTTTAACTTTTTAAAACTTTTAACTTTTATTATGTTATTATATAATATATAAAAAATATAATTATAAAATATATGTTATATAAATATAATAATATAATATAAATAAAAAATATAAAATTAAAAAATATAAAATATAAATATTATAAAAAAATAATTTAATAATAATTAAATATTAAAAATAAATTTTAATAAAAAATATAATAAATAATTAAATATAATAATTAAAAAATTACTATTTTATATATAATAAAAATATAATAAATAAAAATAAATGAAAGAAACTTTAACAAAAGTAGATAAAATTATTTATAAATGTAAGGAAATTTTTTATAAAAAAATGAAAATATATAATTTATCTTGGTTAGTTTTAAATAAAAAATCTTTAATTGATAAAATTTTTATTAAAATAAAACGTGTTAGAAAAATACAATATGGTAATAAAAAAATAAATGAAAATATTATTGAAACTTTTATTAGCATAATTAATTATTCATTAATGTTTTTAATAAAAAATGATTGTAATAATATTTCTAAAGAAAATATATTAATAGAATATGATAATCAATTATCATATGCAAAGAAATTAATGATTAAAAAAAATCATGATTATGATGAATCTTGGAAAGATATAGAATTATCTTCAATAATTGATATTATTTTTCAAAAAATAATTCGTATAAAATCATTAGAAAAAAATGATATTAAAGATAATTATAATTATATGGAAAATTATTTAGATATAATTAATTATTCATTTTTTTCTATTATAAAAATAGAAAATATATTATAAAAATATAAAATATAAAAAAATAAATTTTATTATGAAAAAAATTATTATAGGAAATTGGAAAATGAATAAAAATTTATATGAAACAAAAGATTTTTTATTATCTTTTTTAAAAAAAAAAATAAATAATAATATTAAAATTTGTTTAGCTATTCCTTTTCCATTTTTAGAAAAATCTGTAAATCTTTGTAAAGATAGTTTAATAGAAATTATTGCACAAAATATGCATCATTGTGATAAAGGTAATTTTACAGGAGAAGTTTCTGTAGAAATGATAAAATCTATAGGAATAAAAACAGTTATAATTGGACATAGTGAAAGAAGAAATTTTTTTTATGAAGATAATAATATTATTTATAAAAAAATTAAAAAAGCTATTAAAAATAATATAAAAATTATTCTTTGTATTGGTGAAAATTTAAAAGAAAGAAATAAAAATAAATATCTTAATAAAATTTATAATCAATTAAAATATATAAATATTATAGATAAATCATTTATAAAAAATAATAACTTTATTATTGCATATGAACCTATATGGTCTATAGGTACAGGAAAAATAGCTAATATAGAACAAATAAAAGAAATTTTTGTTTATATAAAAGAAATTATATCATCAAAATTTAATGATGAAAAAATTATAAAAAATATACCAATTTTATATGGAGGTAGTATTAATAGTAAATCATCAATTTTATTAAATTATTCTTTAAAAGAAAACACAGATGGATGTTTAATTGGAAAATCTTCTTTAGAAATAGAAGAATTTTTAAAAATTATAAAATTATATTCATAATAAAAAATAATAAAAATTATATATATAATATAAATAATAAATAAAATTTAATTATAATTATAAATAATAAAAAAATAATAAAAATAATAAAAATAATAAAATAAAATAATAATTCATAATAAAATAAATATTAATTTATTATTATTAATTATATTATAAAAAAAATAAAAATATATTATTATAAAAAAAATAAAAATATATTTTTTATTATTATTTTACAATATTTATTTTTTATATTTAAAATAAAACATTTACATTACGTTTAAACTATATTTTTATAAAATTTTAGTCTTTATTTAGATAAAATAAAATTTTTTCTCTATATTTTGCTTTTAAAATTTTTTTTCTTTTTACAACAGAAGGTTTAATATATTGTTTTCTATCTATTAATTCTTTTAACATTCTAGTTTTTTCTATTTTTTTCTTATATTTTTTTAATGCTTTTTCTATAGATTCTCCTTCTTTTACATTTGTTATTAATCTCATAAATTTTTATTTAAAATTGTTATAATAATATTAAATATAAATAATATAAATAATAATAAATTATTTATTTATTTTTATGAAAAAAATTATTATTTATTTATTATATATGAGATATATATTTAATTATTTATTATTTATTATTATTTATTATTATTTATTAATAATAAAATAAATTATGTTATATAATATAATAATATAATTATTATATATTATATTATTTATTATTATATGATTTATTTTATTATATTATTAATTTAAATATTATGTTAATTAATATTATTTAATTATTAATTATTAATATTATTTATTAATTAATATTATTTAATTATTAATAATTATTATATATATAAAAAAAAATTATATAAATATATAAAAAAAAATAAAAATATCATTTTAATGATAAAAAATAATTTTAATAATTTTATAGAACCTCTTAAATGGAGGTATTCAGTTAAAAAATTTGATAGTAAAAAAAAAATTACAGAAAAATGTTTAAATAATATTTTAGAAGTTATAAATTTAAGTCCTTCTTCATATGGATTACAACCTTATAAAATTATTATTATTAATAATAATAAAATAAAAAAAGAATTATCTTATTTTTCATATAATAATAATAATCAAATTATTTCTTCTTCTCATTTAATTATTTTTTCTATTTATAATAAAAAAAAATTAAATATAGAAAATTTTGTTGAAAAAAATTTAAAATTAATAAAAGAACAAAGAAATTTTACAGAAAAAAATTATGAAAAATATAAAAAATCAATAGTAAATTTTTTAAATTCATTAACAAAAGAAGAATTTGAATCTTGGGAATCAGAACAAACATATTTATCTTTAGGAATATTAATTTATTATTGTTCTATTTTAAAAATTGATACATGTACTATAGGAGGTTTTAAAAAAGATAAATTTGATGAAATTTTAAATTTTAAAAAATTAGGATTAAAATCAAATATTATTTTATCTATTGGATATAGATCCGTAAAAGATAATTATCAATTTTTAAAAAAAATTAGAAAACCTATTTCAGATATTATAATAAAAAATTAAATTTACAATAACATTAAAAATTAAAAACATTAAATATGAAAAAAATAAATAAAAAAAAAATAAATAATTATTTTTTTTTTTTTAATTATTATATATTTAATATGGAAATTTTGCATTTTTATAGATAACTATTTTAATGAAGATATTAATAAAACTTTTAAAAAAAAAAATAAAAAATATTCTATTGATATAGAAGCAGAAACTATTGATTTTGAAGAAATTGTGGAAAAAAAGAATGATATTAATAAATATTGATTTAAAGTAATTTAATTTTATATATTATTAATGATTAATGAAAAATTTTAAAAATTATAAATCTGGATTTATTTCTATAATAGGTAACCCTAATGCAGGTAAATCTACTTTAATAAATTCATTAGTAAAAAAAAAAATATCTATTGTTACAAATAAAGCACAAACTACTAGAAAAAAAATTATTGGAATTATAAATAAAAATAACTATCAATTAATTTTTGAAGATACTCCTGGAATTATTAAAGTAAAATATTTATTACATAAAATAATGTATTCTTATATAAAAGAATCAATTTACAGTTCTGATTTAATTTTATATGTTGTTTCTATAGAAAAAAAATATTATTTTTATGATTTTAATATTATTAATATCTTAAAAAAGAAAAAAATTCCTTTATTAATTTTAATAAATAAAATTGATAAAATAAAGAATGAAAAACAATTAGAAAATATAATTTTTTTTTATCATAAAATATTTCCTGAAAATGAAATTTTACCAATTTCTTCTTTGAAAAATATAAATATTGATTTAATTATTTATAAAATATTAAAAATAATTAAATTTAAAAATTATTTACAATATGATGATAAAAATTTAATAACTAATCAATCATTATATTTTATATGTAGTGAATTAATTAGAGAAAAAATTTTTTTTATATATAAAAAAGAAATTCCATATTCAACAGAAGTAACTATAGAAAAAATAGAAAAAAAAGATAAAAAAATTTTTATATATAGTTTAATATATATTGAAAGAAAATCACAAAAAAAAATTTTAATTAGTTATAAAGGTAAAAATATTAAAAAATTAATTAATTTTTCAAAAATTGATATACAAAAAAATATTTTTAATAATAATTTTAAAGTAAAATTAAAAATTAATATAAAAATAATTAAAGATTGGAAATTAAACATTAATATATTAAAATATTTTAAATATTTAAATTAAAATTAATTAATAAAATATTTTAATTAATAATTAATTAAATAAATAATATAAATAAAAATAATAATAATAATATATTTATAATAATTTATAATAATTTAATATATATATATAATATATTATATATAATTAATATATTATATATAATATATTTTATATTTATTATTATAATTTATTATTATATATATTTATAATTATATATATTTATATTTATTATATTTATTATATTTATTATATTTATTCAATTTTATTATATTTATTCAATTATTTCTATTAAAAAAAATTTTTTTTTTCCATATTTAATAATAATATATTTTTTATATAAAAAATTTTTTTTTATTAAAAAAATATTTTTTTTTATTTTTTTATAATTATTAATAGTTAAACTATTTTCTTTAATTTTTCTTAAAATATCTTTTTTAGAAAAAAAATTATTTAAAATATCTATAATAAATTTATAATATTTTATTTTTTTTTTTTTTATTTTAATAGTATTAATAATTTTTGATAACGTTATAAAATGTTTTTTATCTAATTCTTTAAAATTTTTTTTTTTATTTAATAAAATTTTATTATAATAAATAATTTTTTCAGTAATTTTTTTTCCATGAATCCATTTAGTAAAAAAATAAGCTATTTTTTTTTGTAAAAATCTATTTTTTGGATTTTTTTTATGTTTATTTATAAAATAAATAATTTCTTTTTTTTTTATAGGTAAAAATTTTATAAAATTTTCAGAATCATAATCTGTAAAATTTATAAAATAATTATAAAAATCATGTGGAGAAGTTAAATTTTTATCTATCCAAATATTTTCTTTTTCACTTTTACCTAATTTTATTCCTTTTTTATTAGTTAAAATAGGAAATGTCATTCCATATACTTTTTTACATTCTAATTTTTTTATAATTTCTATACCAGTTGTTATATTTCCCCATTGATCTGAACCTCCTATTTGGAGGATACATTTTTTTTTTTTATACAAAAAAAGAAAATCATATGCTTGTATTAATTGATAACTAAATTCTGTAAAAGAAATTCCTGTTTTAATTCTATTTTTTATTGAATCTTTTGAAAAAAGATAATTTATTGTTATATTTTTTCCTATTTTTTTTAAAAAATTTATTAAATAAATATTTTTTATCCAATCATAATTATTTAAAATTTCTACTTCATTTTTCGTTAAATTAATTAATTGATTTTTTAAACTAATAATATTTTTTTTTAAAATTTCTTTTTTTAAAAAAATTCTTTCTTTTTTTTTTCCTGAAGGATCTCCAATAATTCCTGTTGCTCCACCAATTAAAATAATTGGTTTATTACCAATTTTTTTTAAAATTAATAGTACTAAAATTGGTATTAAATTACCTATATGTAAAGAATGATAAGAAGGATCAAATCCTGTATAAAAAAATATTTTATTATTGTTTAATTTTTCTTCTATTCCAGGAGTAATATTATGTATTATACCTCTCCAATTAAGTTCTTGTATAATATTCATTATAATTTTTTTTTATAATTTTATAAAATTTTTTTTCAATATATATTTTATCATTTAATAATTGATTTATTAAATCTTTTGATGATAAAAATATTATTTCATCTCTTATAAAAAAAATTAATTCTATAAAAATAAAATTTTTATATAAAGATTTATTAAAATTAAAAATATTAATATATAATTTTATTTTTTTTTGTTTTTCATTTAATAAATATTTTACAATATTTAACATTCCATAATATTTTTTATTATATATATAACATAAAACAAAATATAATCCATTTTTTGGTAATATTTTTTTTTCATTTATATAAATTGTTTTAGTAGGTAAAATATTTTTATTATAAATAATATTATTTTCGTTTATAACTAATCCAGAAATAATATATGGAAAAGTTAATTCTTTATTAATAACATTAATTGATTTTTTTTTAATTTTTTTTTTTAAATTAGTAGAACTAATAATTTTATTATTTATTTTAAATGGAAATATTTTTTTTAAATTAAAATTTAATTTTTTAGATATTTTTTTAATAATAGTAAAATTTCCTTTTTTATTTTTTCCTATTACTTGATCATATCCAATAATTAAATTTTTCATTTTTAATTTATTAATTAAAATATTTTTTATAAAATTATATGGAGAAAGATTAGCTAATTTTTTATTAAAAGGTAAAATAATTAAATTTAAATTTTTAATTTTAATTTTATTAAATAACCATATTCTTTCAATAATTGTAGTTAAATATTTTTTATTATTATCTTTTTTTAATATTTCATCTGGATGAGGATTAAATAAAATAATAATAGGTAAATTATTTTTATTAGAATATTTTTTTACATAATAAATAATTTTTTTATGTCCATAATGTAATCCATCAAAAATACCTATTGAAACAGTTGAATTTAATAAATATGTATTACTTATAAAAGAATCAATTGAAAAATAAACATACATAAATTAAAAAATAAACATTTATTTTAAATTTTATTTATTATTTTTAATAATAAAAATTAATAATGAATAAAAAAAAAGGTAAAATTTTACAAATTATTGGTCCTGTTGTTGATGTATATTTTGATAATATTTATTATTTACCAAAAATTTATCATGCCTTAGAAACATATTCTATAAATGGTGAAAAGAATATTTTAGAAGTGCAACAACAAATTGGAAATAATACAGTTCGTTGTATTTCTATGAACAATACTGAAGGATTAAAAAAAAATCAAGAAGTATTTTCAACAGAATCTTATATACAAATTCCAGTAGGAGAAGATGTAGTAGGTAGAATTTTAAATGTAGTAGGTGATAGTATAGATGGTATATCACCTATAATAAAAAATAAGACTTTATCTATTCATAGAGAACCACCAAAATTAAAAAATTTATCAACATCTATAGAGATTTTATATACTGGTATAAAAGTAATTGATTTAATAGAACCTTATATTAAAGGAGGAAAAATAGGTCTTTTTGGTGGAGCTGGAGTTGGAAAAACAGTATTAATACAAGAATTAATTAATAATATAGCAAAAAATTATGATGGATATTCAGTTTTTGCAGGTGTTGGAGAAAGAACAAGAGAAGGAAACGATTTATTAAGAGAAATGGTAGATTCTGGAATTATATGTTATGGAGAAGAATTTATGGAATTAAGAAAAAAAAAAAAATGGGATATATCAAAAATTGATAAAAACAGTTTAAAAAAATCTAAAGCTACATTTATTTTTGGTCAAATGAATGAATCTCCTGGTGCAAGAGCTAGAGTTGCTTTATCAGGATTAACTATAGCAGAATATTTTAGAGATAATTTTAATAAAGAAAAAAATAAAAAAAAAGATATATTATTTTTTATAGATAATATTTTTAGATTTACACAAGCTGGTTCAGAACTTTCTACATTATTAGGAAGAATGCCTTCTGAAGTAGGATATCAACCTACTTTATCTTCTGAAATGGGTAAAATGCAAGAAAGAATTTCTTCTACAAATAATGGTTCAATTACTTCTATACAAGCTGTATATGTTCCTGCTGATGATATTTCTGATCCAGCTCCTTCTACAGTATTTTCTCATTTAGATTCTACAACAGTATTATCAAGAAATATTGCTTCTTTAGGAATATATCCTTCTGTTGATCCTTTAGAATCTACATCTATAGCATTATCTCCAAAAATAATAGGAAAAGAACATTATAATTGTGCTCAAAATGTTAAAAAAATTTTACAAAAATATAAAGAATTACAAGATATAATTTCTATACTAGGAATAGAAGAATTAAGTGAAGAAGATAAATTAATTGTTCATAGAGCTAGATGTATACAACGTTTTTTATCTCAACCTTTTTTTGTTGCAGAACAATTTACAGGTATAAAAGGAAAATTTGTTAATATAAAAGATACTATAAAAGGTTTTAATATGATAATAAATGGTGAATTAGATAATTATTCAGAAATATCTTTTAATTTAAAAGGATCAATAGAAGACGTTATTAATGATAAAAAATAAATAATATAAAAAAAATAAATAAATGAAATTAATAATTTTAACAAAAAAAAATATTTTATATGAAGGAAAAATTAATTCTATAAAAGTTCCAGGAAAAAAAAATTGTTTTCATATATTAAAAAATCATATTCCAATAGTTACTATACTTAGTATTGGAAAAATAACTATTTATTATAGATATAATGAAAAAAAAATTATTTATTTAAATAATGAAGGAATTTTAGAATTAAAAAATAATAAAATTACTATTTTAATTGATTAAAATTTAATTTATTTAATTTAATAAAAAATAATTTTATTTAAATATTTACTTTATTTAAAAAAAAATAAGTATTTTACTTTATTTAAAATATTATTTTTTATTTTTATTTAAAATATGTATGTTTACCAAAAATAATATTTATTCAAAAATAAAATTTTTTTTAATATATAAATTTAATATAGATAAAAAAAAAATTAAAAAAAAATATAATTTTAATAAAAATTTTGGAGAAGATTCTATTGATATATTAGAATTTATAATATTACTTGAAAAAGAATTTAATATTAATATTGATTATAATAATGATAATGTTAAACTTAATACTATTGAAGATTATATAAATTACATATATAAAAAAATATAATATATAAAAATATAATATATAATAAAATAATAATTAATTTTAAAAAATAATAATTAATTTTAAATAATATTAATTTTAAAATTTTTATTTAATTAATATTATTTTTAATTAATATTATTTATAATTTAATTTTATATTTTAAATTAATTTATAAAAAAATTATTAATTTTTAAATTAATAAAAAATAATTAATTGCTAATTCATAAGATTTTAAACCAAATCCACAAATTATTCCTTTACATGCTGGTGAAATTATTGATTTATTTCTAATTTTTTCTCTAGAAAAAATATTTGTTATATGTATTTCTATAACATTAATATTTATAGATTTAATAGCATCATGAATAGCTAATGAAGTATGTGAAAATGCTCCTGCATTTAATAATATTATTTTATTTTTTTTATTATCATTATATAATTCTTCTTTTTGAAGAAAATTAATAATTTTTTCTTCAGAATTAGTTTGAAAATATTTTATATCTATATTTATATATTTTTTTATTAATTTTTTTAAAAAATCTTCGAAAGATATATTTCCATATAAAATTGGTTCTCTTTTTCCTATAAAATTTAAATTAGGTCCATTAATTATAATAATTTTTTTTTTCATATTAATATTTTTTTTTAATATTAATTTAATATATTATGTTTTAATAGTTATTTATATATATTGTGTTAATAAATTTATATAAAATTATAAAAAAATTTGTTTTTTTTATATTTAAAATAATATTTTTTTTTATTATTAGTACAAATATTTTATTACCAAATTATAATAAAAAAAAAATTAATAATATTAAAAAATTTAATCCTACAAAAGTAATTATGGAACATTTAAAAGATTCATATGAATGGCATTTTTGGGGAGAAAAAAAAAATGAATTTTCAATTACTTTACCAATTATATTATGGGATAATGGATTAAAATTTTTTAATTTTTCAGATTTTAAAAATATTAATAATGTTTTTAAAAATAATAATAATATTTATAAAATTTTTAATGGAAAAATTTATAAATTAAAATCTTTAAAAGATTTAAAAAATTTTAAAAAAAAATATAAAGTATATAATACTGTATTAAATTTTTCTATAACAAAAAATGTTGTAGTATCATTTATTATTTCTTTATTATTACTTTTAATTTTTATAAATATGAAAAATTCTTATAAAAATTATTATCCTAATAATATTTTTGGAAAAATATTAGAAATTATAATTTTATTTATAATTGATATATCAGAAAAAAATATAGGTAAAAAAAAAGAAAAATATATACCATTTTTATTAACAACATTTTTTTTTATTTTATTATCTAACTTATTTGGTTTAATTCCTACTTTTCCAAGTATAACTGGAAATATAAGTATAACTTTAACATTATCTTTATTTGTTTTTTTATTTACTATTTTTTTTACTAAAAATAATTTTTGGAAACATTTATTTACTATAAAAAATATTCCATTTTATATAGGAATATTTTTAATATTTTTAGATATTATAGAAATATTAATTAAACCTCTTACTCTTTGTATTAGATTATTTGCAAATATTTCTTCAGGACATATTGTTCTTTTAAGTTTTATATGTTTAATTTTTATATTTAAAAATATTTTTTCAATATTTTTTGCTGTTCCTTTTACTATATTAATATCTTTATTAGAAATTTTAGTTTCATTTTTACAAGCTTTTATTTTTATTAATTTATCTTCTTTATTTATTGGTATGGTCGTAAATAAATAAAAAATAAATAAAATTAATAAAAATAAATAAAAAATAAATAAAATTATTAAATAAATATTAAAAATAATTTATATTTTAAATATAAAAAAATTTAAAATTTTAATAAAAAAAATGGATTCTAATTTAATTTATATAGGAATAGCTACTATTAGTGCTGGAGTATCAGTTTTAGGAGCTGCATTTGGAATAGGAAAAATAGGTAGTTCTGCTATGAAAGCTATTTCAAGACAACCAGAAATAGCAGATAAAATTCAAAACTCAATGATAATTTCATGTGCTTTAATAGAAGGAGCTGCTTTATTTGGAATAGTAACTTCGTTATTAACTGTTTTTAAATAATTTTTTAAAACAATAATTGTATTATAATAATTGTAATAATTGTATTATATAATTTTTTTTAATTATTATTATTAAATTTTAATATATTTATTTTATTTTAAATATATATGATATGGATTTAATTACTCCTTCTTTTGGATTAATATTTTGGCAAACTTTTGTATTTATTACATTATTATTTTTATTAAAAAATTTTGCATGGAATTCTATTTTAGAAAAAATTAAAAAAAGAGAATTATATATAAAAAATTCTTTAATATTAGCAAAAAAAACAAAAGAAAAATATAAATTATTAACAATAAATGAAAAAAATATATTAGATAATGCTATAAAAAAAAGAGATAATTTATTAAAGGATGCTATAGAAATTAAAGAAAAAATAATTTATGAAGCAAAAAAAAATTCTTTAAAAGAAAAAAAAAAAATACTTGAAAAAGCAAAAAAAGAAATTGAAATAGAAAAAAAAAAAGCTTTTTTAAGTTTAAAAAAAACTATTTTAGAATTATCTATTAAAATAGCTGAAAAAATTTTGAATAAAGAAATGAAAAATGAAAAAAATAAAAGTGATTATTTAGAGTTTTTAATTAAAAATTTGAAATAAATAAAAAATGGATTTTTTTTTATATAAAATATGTAAAATTTATTCTATATCGTTATTAAATTATTTAAATAAAAATAAAAAAAAAATTATATATAATAATTTTAAAATACTATTATCCATAGATAATAGTATAAAAAATAATATTATTTTTTATTTAAAAAATAAAAAAAATTAAAAAAAAAAAAAAAAAAAAAAATATATTAGAATTATTTAATTTAATACTTAATATAAATAATATAAATAAAAAAAAAGAATTATTTTATTTCGTAAATTTATTATTTGAAAATAATAGAGAAATGTTTTTATTTGATATAGCAAAAGAATATATTTCTTTATATGAAAAAAATAATTTTTTAGAAAGAATAGAAATAATTTCTTCTTATAAGATAAAAAATATTTTATTTTTAAAAAATTATTTAAAGAATAAATTAAATTTAAAAGAAATTTATATATTAAAAGAGAAAATTGATAAAAAATTAATAGGTGGTTTTTATATTAAATTACATAATCAAAAAAAAGAAATTAATTTTTCTATTATTAATAAATTAAACAAATTTAAACAATTATTAAATTAAAATTAAATTTATATATAATTAAATTTTTATAAATTATAAATAACGAATAATGAAAAATATAAATCCATCTGAAATTTCATCAATATTAAGAAAAAAATTAGAAAATTTTAATTTAGAAGAAAATACAAAAGAAATATTAAATATAGGTAATGTTATAGAAGTTAGAGATGGAATAGTTAGAGTTTATGGTTTAAATGATGTTTTTTATGGAGAAATATTACAATTTAATAATAATATATATGGAATTGTTTTAAATATTGAAGAAGATAGTATTATATCTGCATTATTTGAAAATATTAATAATGTTAAAGAAGGAGATAAAGTAAAAAAAACTAATAAATTTCTTACTATAAATGTTGGAAAAAGCATGTTAGGTAGAATTGTTAATACTTTAGGAAAACCTATAGATGGTAAAGGTAAATTAGAAGGTGATTTATTTGAAATTCCATTAGAAAGAGAAGCTCCAGGTGTAATTTATAGACAACCTGTTTATGAACCATTTTATACTGGAATAAAATTTATAGATTCAATGATTCCAATAGGAAAAGGTCAAAGAGAATTAATTATAGGTGATAGACAAACAGGAAAAACAACAATTGCTATAGATACTATTATTAACCAAAAACAATTTTATAATACTAATAATCCAGTATATTGTATTTACGTTTCTATTGGACAAAAAAATTCATCTCTTGCAAATGTTATAAAAATTTTAGAAGAAAATGATGCTTTAAAATATACTATTATTGTATCATCAAATTCTTCTGAAACACCATTAATGCAAGTTTTTGCACCGTTTACTGGAACTTCTATAGGAGAATATTTTCGTGATATAGGAAAACATGTATTAATAATATATGATGATTTATCTAAACATGCTGTTTCTTATAGAGAAATATCTTTATTATTAAAAAGACCACCAGGAAGAGAAGCTTACCCTGGAGATGTATTTTTTTTACATTCTAGATTACTTGAAAGATCAGCTAAAATTATAGAAAATGATAATATTTTTAGTAAAATGAATGGATTTCCTAAATCTATAAAAAAATATATTAAATCTGGTGGATCTTTAACTGCTCTTCCAATTATAGAAACAAAAGAAGGAGATATTTCTTCTTATATTCCAACTAACGTTATTTCTATTACAGATGGACAAATTTTTTTAGAAAAAGATCTTTTTAATTCTGGTGTTAGACCAGCTATAAATGATAGTATTTCAGTATCAAGAGTAGGAGGTGCAGCTCAAATTTATTCTATGAAAAAAGTTTCAGGAACTTTGAAATTGAATCAAGCGCAATATAAAGAATTAGAAGCATTTTCTAGTTTTGGTTCAGATTTAGATGAAAAAACTGAAAAAATGATTAAAAAAGGAAAATTAAATGTAGAATTATTAAAACAAGATGCTAATAATCCTTATAAAATTTCTTATCAAATAGCTGTTATTTATTTATGTTCTCAGGATATTATAATTCCATTAAATAAAATAAAAAAATTTGAAAAAGAATATTTAAAATTTTTAAAAAAAGAAAAAAATGAATTATTAAAAAAAATAGATAATGGTTTTTGGAATGAAGAAATTATTAATGATTTAAATAAAGTTATAAAAAAAGTATTGAAAAGTGTCTAATTTAAAAGAAATTAAAAATAGAATTAAATCTATTAAATCCATTATTAAAATTACAAATACAATGAAAATTGTATCTTCATTAAATTTTAAAAAATTTAAAAATTTATATTTTTATTCAAAATTATATTATAACAATCTTTATAATATTATTAAATCTTTTTATAAAGAAATTAATTTTTTTTATAAAAAAAAAAATAATAGTAATAATATATTATATATAATTATTACATCAAATAAAGGTCTTTGTGGTAATTTTAATTCTTTTATTATAAAAAATTTTATAAAAAAAATTACTCCAAATAAAAATATATTTATTTTTAATATTGGTAATATTGGTAAAAAAACATTAAGTAAAATATATAATATTTATGATAGTAAAGATATTTTTAAAAAAAATATAAAATATAAAGAAATATATAATATTGTAAATAATTTAATAAAAGATTTTTTTTTAGAAAAATTTAATTCTATTAAATTAGTTGTAAATAATGATATTAAAAATCAAAAATTTAATATTATTTCTTTTCTTCCAATAAAAGTAAAATATTTAGATTATAAAAAAAGTTTTTATTATAAAAATTATATTATAGAACCAAATAAAGAAGAATTTATAAAAAAAATATTTCATAATTTTTTAATATCTAAATTATATTTTTTTATTTTAAAATCATATATGTTAGAAAATAAAATTAGAATGATAACAATGCATAAATCAGAAGAAAATTCTAATAATATTAAAAATAATTTACTTAAAAAGTATAATAAAAATAGAAAAGAATCAATAACAAATAGTTTATTAGAAATAATAAATGGATATAATTCTATAAAATAAATTTTTTTTATAAAATTATGTTTATACCTTCATATTATGTTTATACAGATGGATCTTCTAAAGGTAATCCAGGTCCTGGAGGATATGGAATTATAATAGAAAATATAAAAAATAAAATTATTAAAAAAATTTCAGAAGGATATTATTATACTACAAATAATAGAATGGAATTATTATCTGTTATAGTATCTTTAGAAGAAATTAAAAAAATTTCTAAAAAAAAAAAAGAAAAAATATTAATTTTTTCTGATTCTAAATATGTAATTAATCCAATTATAAAAAATTGGATTAATTTATGGAAAAAAAATTTTTTTAAAAAAAGAAAAAATTTTGATTTATGGATTAGATTTTTAAAAATATATGAAAAAAAAAATGTTAATTTTAAATGGATTAAAGGTCATAAAAATGAAAAAAATATTATTTGTCATAATTTAGCAATTTCTTCTTATAAAGAAAAAAATAAATTAAAAAAAGATTTTTTTTTTCAAAAAATTAATAATAATTTTTAAAAATTATAGTATTTTTGTCTCATTATTTCAAATAAAATAATAGATGTTGCATTACTTAAATTTAAAGAATCTATTTTACCAAACATTGGTATAAAAAATTTTTCTAAATATAAATTATTTATCCAATATTTAGAAATTCCTGAATGTTCTCCACCTATAACAATAGCTATTTTATTAGAAAATTTTATTTTATATAAATTTTTATTTATTTTATTTTTTTTTGTTACTGCAAGTAATATTTTATATTTTTTTTTTTTTAAATTTTTTATTATTTCTTTATAATTATTATTTATATTAATTTTTAATGTAAAAACTGTTCCTATACTAGATCTAATAATATTTGGATGAAAACAATCAGTTTTAATATTATTTAATATAACATTTTTTATTCCAGATGCTTCTATAGATCTAAAAGATGCTCCTAAATTTCCTGGTTTTTCTACTTCATTAAAAATAATTATATTTTCATTATAATTTAATAATTCTTTATTTTTATTTTTTGCAATTGCTATAATTCCATCTTTATTTTTTCTATAAGATATTTTTTCGAAAACTTTTAAATTAATAATATTAACTTTTTTATTATTTAATTTAAATAATTTTTTTTTATTTTTATTAAACAAAAATGGACAAATAAAAAATTCTAAAATATAATATTTAGCTTTATGAGCCATATTAATTTCTTTAATTCCTTCTATAGAAAAAATTTTTTTTTTTCTTCTTTCTTTTGAACTTTTTTGTATTTTTAATAATTTTTTAATTTTATTATTTTTAATACTATATATAATTTTCATTTTTAAAATATAATTTTCATTTTTAAAAATTAAATATTTTAAAAATATTAAAATTAAATAATTAAATAAATAATTAAATAAAAATAAATAATTTATAAAAATTTATAAAAAAAAATAATAAATAATTTATAAAAAAAAACAAAAATGAAAAAAATTATTTTTATTTCTGCTCCTTCTGGTTCAGGAAAAACAACTATTGTTGAATATTTATTAAATACATTTTATTCTAATTTAGATTATTCCATTTCTTGTACAACAAGAATTCCTAGGTATGGAGAAAAAAATGGAAAAAATTATTTTTTTTTGAAAAAAAATGAATTTATAAAAAAAATAAAAGAAAAAAAATTTGCTGAATGGCAAGAAGTTTATCCAGAAATTTTTTATGGAACTTTAAAAAGTGAATTAGAAAATAAATTAAAAAATAATAATTTAATATTAGATATTGATGTATTAGGAGCTATTAAATTAAAAAAAAAATATCGTAATAATTCTTTATCTATTTTTATTATTCCACCATCTATTGATGAATTAAAAAAAAGAATAGAAAATAGAAATTTTGAAAATAAAAAATATTTAAAATATAGAATTAATAGAGCTAAAAAAGAAATATTATTTTCAAATTTTTTTGATTTTAAAATAATTAATAAATCAATAAATAATACTAAAAAAAATATCCATAATATTGTTTATAAATTTTTAAAATAAAATTTTTTTTAATTTTTTTTTAAAAAAAATTTAAATTATTATAATTTATTATTTATTATTTTTTTATTTATTAATTTAATTTTTATATTTTAGATAAAATTTTAATTGATTTTAATAATTTATTATATAAATAATCTATTTCTTCATATGTATTATAAAATGACAAACTAATTCTTATTGTTCCTTTTTTATTAATAAATTTAACAAAAGGTTGTGCACAATGATTTCCTGTTCTTACAGCAATACCATATTTATCTAAAATCATTCCTATATCAAATGGATGATAATTTTTAATATTAAAAGAAATAATAGGATATTTAATAATATTTTTACCATATAAAAAAATATTATCTATTTTAGATAATTTATATAAAGCATATTTTAATAATTTATTTTCATATTCTTTAATATTATTAATTCCTATTTTATTTATAAATTTAATTGATTCTGAAAAAGAAATAATACTTGAAATATTTGGTGTTCCTGGTTCTAAAATTAATGGTAAATCTTCATATTCTATTTTATTTAAATTAAAAGAAAAATTCTTTACCATTCCTCCTCCAAATTGTATTGGTGATATTTTTTTCAATAATTTTTCTTTTCCATATAAAATTCCTAATCCAGTAGGACCATATATTTTATGAGAAGAAAAAACATAAAAATCAATATCAAATTTTTTTACATTAATATTAGTATGAGATAAAGATTGAGCACCATCTATTAAAACTAATGTATTATTTTTATGTGCTTTATTTATAATTTTTTTTATGTTATTTTCTAATCCAATAACATTAGATATATGTACTAATGAAATAATTTTTACTTTTTCTTTTTTTTTTTCTAATAAATAATCTAATAAAGATAAATTAATATTATAATTTTTATCTAATGGAAGTACTTCTAATTTAGATTTTGTTTCTTTACATAAATTTTGCCAAGGAATTATATTAGAATGATGTTCCATTTGTGAAATAATAATAATATCATCTTGTTTTATGTATTTTTTAATTCCTAATGCAATTAAATTAATTGAATCTGTTGTTCCTTTTGTAAAAATAATTTCATGATTATATGAAGCATTTATAAATTTTTGAATTATTTTTCTACTTTTTTCTATTTTCAATGTTGATAAATTACTTATATAATGTGATCCTCTATGAACATTAGAATTAATATTTTTATAATATTTTTCTATAGATTTAATAACTGAATAAGGTTTTTGTGTTGTTGATGCATTATCAAAATAAACTAAATTTTTATTATCAAAAATTTTTTTATTAAAAATAGGAAATTGTTTTCTAATATAATTTAGTTTTTTTTTATCTATCATAATAAAAATTTTTCTATTATTTTTTTAATTTTTTTTTTTAAAAAATTAATAAATGAAATTTTTTTTAAAAAAAATAAATTTTCTTCTATAAAAGAATAAATAATAATTAATTTTGCTTTTTTTTTTGATAATCCACGTGTTTGTAAATAAAATAAATTTGACTCATTTATATTACTTAATGTACAACCATGAGAGCATTTTACTTCATCATTATATATATTTAATTTAGGAATAGCTTTAACCTTTGATTTATCTGATAGTAAAATATAATTATTTTTTTGAAAAGCATCAATTTTATTAGATTTTTTATTAATAAATATTTCACCATTAAAATAATATTTTGATTTATCTTTAAATATTCCTTTATATAATTCATAACTTTTACAATTTGGAAAATTATGATTTATTTTTGTATAATTTTTTATATATTGTTTATTATATCCAAAAAATAAACCATTTAATATAGATTTACTTTTTTCTCCTTCTTGAAGAATATATAAATAATTTTTTGTAAAAAAATTATTTAAAGAAAAAGTATTTATATAACATTTAGTTTTTTTTTTTTGAAAAAAAAAAGTATTATCTATAATAAAATTATTTTTTTTTTCATTTTGAATTTTTAAATAATTTAAATTACTATTTTCTTTAATATAAATATCGTTTACATTAAAAATTAAAGACTTTTTTTTAAAATTTTTATATTTTTCAATAATTGATACAGAAGAATTTTTATCTATTATTATTAAAATTCTTGGAAAATGAAAAATATTTTTTTCATTATAAATATTATATATATATATTGGAATTTTATATTTTATATTTTTTTTTATATAAATATATATTCCATCTTTCATAAATAATGTATTTAAATAATTTTCTATATAATTTTCTCTATCTATATAATTATTTATATTTTTTTTATTTAAAATTTTTTTAATATATTTTTTATGTTTTATATTATTAAATGCATTTGATAAAGTATCTATAAAAAAAAATTTTTCTATTTTAGAATATTTATAATAATATTTTCCATTAATTAAAACAATTTTTATTTTTTTTTTTTTTTTAAAATATATTCATTAATTTTTTTATTATTTTTTTCTTTTTTATTTTTTTTAAAAAAATTTTCAATATTAATATTATATTTTTTAATTTTTTTTAAAAAAATTTTTTTATTATTTTTAATAAATTTTATTGATTTTAAACGATAATTATATAAATAATTATTTTTATTTTTTTTTATTTTATAATTAATTTTTTTAAAAAAAATATTAATTGATTTATTTAATCCAATCATATCCATTTTTATCTATGAATTTTGATAATTCTTTATTTCCAGATTTAATAATTTTTCCATTCATAAATATATGAACATAATCTGGAGTAATATAATTTAATATTCTTTGATAATGAGTAATTATTAAAATAGATGTTTTTTTTTTTTTAATTAAAAAATTAATTCCATTAGAAATATCTTTTAAAGAATCTATATCAAGACCTGAATCTATTTCATCAATTATAGCTAATTTTGGTTGAATCATCATCATTTGAAATATTTCACTTTTTTTTTTTTCTCCACCAGAAAATCCTATATTAATTGATCTAGAAAAAAAATTATGATTAAAATTTATAATATCAGCATTTCTTTTCATTTTTTTTATAATTTCTATAGTATTTATAGATTTTTTATTAATAGATTCTAAAGAATTTTTTATAAAATTATTTAATGTTAATCCTTCTATTTCCATAGGATTTTGAAAAGAAAGAAATATACCAAGATGTGATCTTTTTTCTGCAGAAAAATATGTAATATTTTTTTTATAAAAAAAAATATTACCATTTAAAATTTTATAATTTTTATTTCCAGCAATAACAAATGAAAGAGTACTTTTTCCAGACCCATTAGGTCCCATAATAGCATGTATTTCTCCTTTTTTAATTTTTAAAAAAACACCATTTAATATTTTTTTTTTTTTAATTGAAGAATGTAAATTATCAATATTTAACATAATATTATCCTATAGTATTTTCTAATGAAATTTCTAATAAATTTTTAGCTTCTATTGCAAATTCCATTGGTAATTTATTTAATATTTTTTTTCCAAAACCACTAATTATTAATGAAATAGCTCTTTCTTTTTCTATTCCCCTTTGTTCGCAATAAAAAATTTGTTCTTCACTTACTTTAGAAGTAAAAGCTTCATGTTCAACTTTAGAAGAATTATTATTAATATAAATAGTAGGAAAAGTATGAGAACTACAATTTTTTCCTATAAGAAGAGAATCACATTGAGAAAAATTTTTAGATTTTTTTGCACTATTTAAAATTTTTACTAATCCTCTATAACTATTTTTTGAAAAACATGATGAAATACCTTTAGAAATAATTATACTTTTTGTATTTTTTCCAATATGAATCATTTTTGTACCAGTATCTGCTTGTTGATAGTCTTTAGTTAATGCTATTGAATAAAATTCTCCAATAGAATTATTTCCTTTTAAAATACAAGATGGATATTTCCAAGTAATTGCTGATCCAGTTTCTATTTGAGTCCAAGAAATTTTTGATTTTTCATAACAAATTCCTCTTTTAGTTACAAAATTAAAAACTCCTTCGTCTTTATTTTTTCCTGGAAACCAATTTTGAATTGTAGAATATTTAATTTCTGCTTTTTTTAAAGCAATTAATTCTACTACAGCTGTATGTAATTGATTTTCATTTCTTTGAGGTGCAGTACATCCTTCTAAATAACTAACGTAAGAATTCTCATCTGCTATCAATAAAGTTCTTTCAAATTGACCAATTCCACCTTCATTTATTCTAAAATAAGTTGATAATTCCATTGGACATTTTATTCCTTTTGGAATATAACAAAAAGAACCATCAGAAAAAATACAAGAATTAAGAGCAGAATAAAAATTATCATTTTGTGGAACAACTGAACCAATATATTTTTTTACTAAATCAGGATAATTTTTAATAGCTTTATTTATAGAACAAAATATAATTCCATTTTTTTTTAATTCTTTTTTAAAAGTAGTTTTAACTGATACTGAATCTAAAACAAAATCTATAGAAGTTTTTTTTTTTAAAAAAAAATCTTTTTCTTCCATTGGAATACCTAATTTTTTAAAAGTATTTTTTAATTCAGGTTCTATTGATTTATCATTTTTTTTTATTCCAGAATAATATATTATTTTTTGAAAATCAATATTTTTATTATCTATATTTCCCCATTTTGGGGGTGATAAATTTTTCCAAATTTTAAAAGCTTTTAATCTCCATTCATACATCCATTTAGGTTCTTTTCTTTTTTTAGAAAGTAAATAAATTATTTTTTCATTAATTCCTTTAGGAAATTTTTCTGATTTTATTTTTGAATAAAAACCATATTTATATTTAGAATAAGAAAATTTTTTAATTATTTTTTTATCTTTTAAAGATTTATCTTTAGAATATTTCATTTTTATTATTATTAAACAGAAAAACTATTTCCACATCCACATGTTTTTTTCGCATTAGGATTTTTAAATAAGAAACCTTTTCCATTTAAACCGTCTTTATAATCTATAATTATACCATTTAAATAATTAAAATGATTAATATTAACTAATATTTTAATATTTTTATATTCAAAAATTTTATCATTTTTATTTTTTTCTTTTTCAAAAGATAAAGTATAAGAAAAACCAGTACATCCACTATTTTTTATTCCAATTCTAACGAAATTTTTTTTTATATCTAAACCTTCTTTATTCATTAGTTTAATAATTTGTTTTTTTGCTGAATTAGACATATAAACCATATTTAAAAAAAATTATTAATGTTATTAATGTAAATTTATTAATTTAATTATTTAAATAATAAAGATTTTCTAACATTTTTTATTGTTTTTTTTGTAATTTTTCTAACATATTTAGCATTATCTAATAAAGTTTTTTCTAAAAAATTTATATTATTCATATAATATTTAAATTTTTTTCTTTCTAAAGAAAATTTTTCTATTATTTCTTTGTATAATTTTTTTTTAATATCTAAATAAGAAAAATTTCCAGATAAATATATTCTTTTAATTTTTTGTATTTTTTTTTTTTCTGCAAATAATTTATATAAAGAAAATATATTATCATTTTTTGGATCTTTTTTTTCTTTTATTAATTTATTATCAGTTTTTATACTCATTATTTGTTTTTTTATTTTTTCATTAGAAGAAAAAATATCAATAATATTATTTCTTGATTTACTCATTTTTTTTCCATCTGTACCAGGAATACTCATATAATATTCTTTAGTTTTTCCTTCAGGTATTTCGAAAATATTTTTAATTTTATAATTAAAAATTGAAGCTATTTTTCTTGATATTTCTATATGTTGTAATTGATCTTTTCCAATAAAAACTTTATTTACATTATATAATAATATATCAGAAGCCATTAATATTGGATAAATAAATAAACCTACATTAATTTTTTTTATTTTTTTTTTTTTTCTTTAAAAGAATGAGCTAATTTTAATCTATTATAAGGAAAAATACAACTAAAATACCATAATAATTCAGTTGTTTCTGGAATATCAGATTGTCTAAAAATAAAACTTTTTTTTATATTTAAACCAAAAGATAAATAAGTTGATATTATTTTATAAACATTTTTTTTAATATTTTTAAAATTATCAATATTTGTCATAGCATGCAAATCTGCTATAAGAATAAAAGAATATTTTAATTTATAATAGTATTTATTACAATAATTTATAAATGGTATTATAGATCCAAAAATATTTCCAATATGTGGTAATCCATTAGCTTGTATTCCAGTTAAAATTTTATATTTATTCATTTTATTTTTTATTATTATGTAATATTTTTTTCTTTTTAAGAAGAAAATCTTTTGATTCTATATTATTATCATCTAAAATACAACAATTTACTGGGCATACAGAAGCACATTGAGGTTCATTATAAAAATCAATACATTCTGTACATTTTTCTTTTACAATAAAAAAATATTCTTTTTCTAATGGATCTATTAATTTTTCAGTATTAATTTTTTTTCCAAAAATATTTTTTATTCCTTTTAAATTAGTACCATCAGAATAACTCCATTTCTTTCCACCTTCATAAATAGCTGTATTTGGACATTCTAGTTCACAAGCTCCACAATTAATGCATTCATTTGTTATTTTAAGTGACATAAAATTTAAAAATATTTTTAAATATTTAATTTTTTTTTAAAATATTAAAATTAATTAAATATTAAAATTAATTTTTTTTGGAGAAAAATATTTTAATTTCTTTTTAATAAAAGAATATTTTTTTTTTGTAAAAAGTATAAAGTAACCTCCACCACCTGATCCACAAAGTTTTATATAAAATTCATTTTTTAAAATTCCTTCTTTCCATATATCTTTTATATTATTAGGTATAAAATTTTTAAAATTTTGTAAAGTACATAAAGAAAGTAATTTTATATTTTTAAAAAAATCATTTATTTTATGTTTTGAATAATTTTCTATACAGTTATTAGTGTATTCTAAAAAATTATTTTTAAAAATATTTCTAAAATATTTATTATTTTTAATTTTATTCAAAAAAAAATTAACCATTTTACTAGTTAAAATTTTTTTTCCTGAATTAATTATAAAACATGAAATTTCACTTATTAAATTTATTTTATAAATTTTTTTTTTTTTATTATTCCATAATAAAGGAAAATCTAAAAAAGAAACTAAAGGATCTAATCCAGAACTTTTTTTATGAAAAAAAGATTCCATATCACTTAATATTTTTTTTAATTCTAAAATATTGTTTTTATTAAAATTATCTTTGTTAATAATTTTTTTATTACAATAATATCTATTATAAATAGATGCAACTAAAGCACCAGAACTTCCAATACCATATCCTTCTGGAATGTTAGAATTA
Organism: Candidatus Shikimatogenerans silvanidophilus; assembly: GCF_018200315.1. Lineage (GTDB taxonomy): Bacteria > Bacteroidota > Bacteroidia > Flavobacteriales > Blattabacteriaceae > Shikimatogenerans_A > Shikimatogenerans_A silvanidophilus. The sequence goes on along the minus strand of NZ_JADFUB010000001.1, from coordinate 365 downwards.
AAATAAATACCTTTTTTTATATCATTTTTAATTTTTTTTATTTTAAAATTTTTTTTATTTAATATAAATTTAAAATATTTTTTTAATTTTTTTTTTAAAAAAAAAAATTTCATTATTATTATTATTATTATTATTATTATCATTATTATTATTTTTATTATTATTATTATTATTATAATTTAAATATCCATAATAAGACTTATATGGTATAGATAAACATTTTGAATTATTATATATAATACAATATTCTCCAAATAAAATAATTTTAGAAAAAAATTTTTTATTCATGATTTTTATTTTTTTATAAAAATTTTTTTTATAAAAATATTACAAAAATATTAAAATTAAATTTTTTTTAAAATTAT